>DORQ01000216.1:20092-20897 GCA_003514205.1 Acidimicrobiaceae bacterium | reverse complement strand
TCGAACGACCAAGCTGCCGCAATCAGAATGGCTGGGCTCTATTTCGGGCTGACTGCTCCGATCATGGTCACTGACCCTGCCTCGGCCGAAACGATAAAGTACGCCAGCAACGCTTTCCTTGCAACCAAGATCAGCTTCGTGAACGCGGTCGCCGCTGTCTGTGAGGCCGTCGGCGCTGATGTCAGCGACGTGGTGTTGGGAATGGGCTACGACCGCCGGATCGGCCAAGAGTTCTTGAAACCAGGACCTGGGTGGGGCGGGTCCTGTTTCCCGAAAGACACGATTGCGCTCATCCGAATCGCCGAGGACGCTGGCTACGATTTCCGCCTCCTACGGGGAGTCGTTGAGGTGAACAACGAGCAATTTGAGCGCGTGGTTCGCAAGGCTGTCGCTGCAGTGGGTGGCGATGTGGCGGGGCGCCGAATCGCAGCATGGGGGCTGACATTCAAGGCACGCACTGATGACACCCGGATGTCTCCAGCGATCGAAGTGATCAAGCGCCTTCAGTCGCTTGGCGCTGATGTTGTTGCATTCGATCCTGCCATCCGCCACGAGATCGAAGGAATCCCCGTCGCCGATTCGGCGCTTGAGTCCTGCGCCGATGCTGAGCTGCTGTTAGTGCTCACTGAGTGGGATGAATTCAAATGGGTTGACCTTGACTCTGTGGCCGAGGTCATGAAATCTCGACGGGTGGTCGACACCAGGAACCTTCTTGACCGCTCACGGGCGCAGGACGCAGGCTTCGAGTACCAAGGAATTGGTCGCCGATAATGCGCGTGGTCGTCACTGGGGGAGCGGGATTCCT
>DORQ01000216.1:16762-19962 GCA_003514205.1 Acidimicrobiaceae bacterium | reverse complement strand
GGTTCGCATCTCTGCGAGGAGCTTGTTCGCCGGGGCGATGAAGTTCTCTGCCTCGACAACCTTCTGACCGGCTCAATCAGCAACATTGACCATCTCGTGCCGAAGCAGAACTTTGAATTCCAACACGTCGATGTTTGTGACCCCTTCACCGTGGACGGCTCAGTCGATGCCGTGATGCACCTTGCTTCGCCTGCCTCCCCGAAGGATTATCTGGACTTTCCAATTGCTAGCTTGAAGGTCGGTAGCTACGGGACCTTTCACACCCTCGATCTCGCGAAAGAGCATGCTGCGCGCTATCTCGTTGCGAGCACGAGTGAGGTCTATGGCGACCCGACGGTGCACCCTCAGCCAGAGAGCTACTGGGGCAATGTGAACCCAAACGGACCGAGAAGCGTCTATGACGAGGCAAAACGGTTCGCTGAGGCCGCAACCGCTGTGTACCGTCGCGACTTCGGCGTTGACACAGCAATTGTTCGGTATTTCAACACCTACGGTCCGCGAATGCGTCCGGGCGATGGCCGAGTGGTTTCGAACTTCATTGTCCAAGCATTGACTGCACAGCCGATCACGATCTACGGGGATGGTTCGCAGACCCGGAGTTTCGGCTACGTGGATGACACGATTCGTGGAACGATCGCCTTGCTTGACAGCGGCCAGGCCGGCCCGATCAACATCGGCAATCCAGGAGAGTTCACGATGATCGAACTTGCTGATCTCGTGCTTGAACTCACCGGGTCTACTTCGCCGATCATCTATGAGCCGCTACCAGCCGATGACCCAACGCAGCGCCAACCAGATATCACGCTGGCCCGGGAGTTGCTGGACTGGGAGCCGCAGGTTCCCCTTCGAGACGGACTCACGAAAGCTATTGCCTACTTCAAGTCGGTACTTGGCTAAGAAGTTCGTTCCACTGCTTGTTCGCGATGGCTGAGGTACCACTCCAGCGTTGCGGCCAGACCAGTCTCGAACCCGGTGGTTGCCTCGAAGCCGAATAAGGCCTTGGCGCGCGACGGATCTACACAGCGACGCGGCTGGCCATCAGGCTTGGAAGTATCCCAGCGGATCTCGCCAGTGAACCCAACGAGTTCCGCAATCATGGGCACGAGGTCTTTGATGGGGCGCTCCTCATGAGTTCCGAGGTTCACCGGCTCGGCTCCGTCGTAGTGCTCGGAGGCAAGGAGGATGGCCTCAGCAGCGTCTTCCACGTAGAGGAACTCGCGGCTTGCGCTGCCAGTCCCCCAGACCTCGATGTGGTCGGCGCCCTGCTCATGGGCCTCAACGCATTTCGCAATGAGTGCAGGAATCACATGGGAGATATCTGGGTGGAATTTGTCGCCAGGGCCATACAGGTTGGTTGGCATCAAGTAGATGGCCGACTGGCCATACTGCTCACGGTTCGCTTGCAGCTGCACGAGTTGGGCGAGTTTTGCAATGCCGTACGGGGCGTTTGTTTCCTCCGGGTACCCCTGCCACAGCGAACTCTCCACGAAGGGCACCGGGGTGAATTTGGGATAGGAGCAAATGGTGCCAATCATCACAGTCTTGGCGACTTGTTGGAGTCGGGCCTGTTCGAGGACGTAGGTGCCCATCAACAAGTTTGAAAGGTACAGATCAGCAGGTCGAGCCCGGTTGGCGCCGATGCCGCCCACACTCGCCGCGAGGTGAATGATGAGGTCGGGCCGAAATCTCTCGATCATTGCCTGGGCTTGTTCGACTTTTGTGAGGTCATATTCGCTCTGGCGTGGAGAAAAGAGCTCGGCCGGTTGTCGTGTTGCAAGAGCGCGGCAGACCGCAGATCCGAGGAAACCGTGACCACCGGTCACCAAGACTCGTTGTGTGGACCAAAATTCAGACATCAAGGCCCACTCTAGAAGACAGTGGTACCGGCTGGGGTGACGGGATTGGGAGCCAAGTCACAGCAGCCCGGTGCCAGCGTGCAAGACTTGGCCCAATGTCTGATCGGATCCGCGTCGCGTACACCCTGGCCCAATGCTGGCATCGAGTACCCGGTGGCACTGCCTCATCGATGATTGAACTTGCGCGATCACTTGCCGATCGTGCCGATGTTGAGATTCTCGGAATTGGCCCGGGGGGAAAGCGTCAGCCTGCCCCTCCGTGGGTCCCTCCGATACCGATGCATACCACCTGGGTTCCGCAGAAGCTCCTCTACGACGTGTGGCATCACAGTTCCCTTGCTGACCCCACTCGGAATCTCCCAGATATTGACGTCGTACATGCAACCACGGCCACGGTGCCTAACCCGAGGGATTCGGCTCTCGTGGTGACGCTTCATGATCTGTTTCCGCTCACGACCCCCGAGCAGTTCACGAAACGGGGCGTTCGAATCATGACTACAGGGATCTCTCGTGCGCGAGAGCTTGCTCAGATCGTGTGTTGTCCAAGCAGCGACACCATCGATGATTGCCTTCAGGCGGGCTTTGCCCCCGAGCAGCTCCGCGAGGTGCCATGGGGGGTGACGGTGGACCCGGTCTCGGCTGAGCGGGTCGCAACGGTTCGACAGCACTACGGGCTGGATCGTCCGTACGTGTTGTGGGTGGGCACCATCGAGCCAAGAAAGAACCTGCCATTGTTGCTAGATGCCTTTGCGGCGATTCAGCCGATGGAGGTGGACTTGGTGCTGGTTGGCCCCGTGGGATGGCATGAGCAACTCGAAGGCCACATTGATCGCATTGGATCACAGGTTCGTCAGCTGGGGTTTGTTCCATCTGAACACCTCTCGGCCTTGTATAGCGGGGCAGAGGTCTTGGCGCTGCCCAGCCTCCGTGAAGGTTTTGGGCTGCCTGCCCTCGAGGCGATGGCGCATTCCACCCCCGTTCTTTGCCAGGCCCGCACTGCGGTTTCCGAGGTGATGGGCGAGGGCGGCATCGGCATGGAGTCCCCGTCGGTACAGGAATGGGCAGATGGGCTGAAGACGCTCTTGGAGGATGAATCGCTGCGTTCCAAACTGGGTGAGGAGGCACTTGCCCGCGCTCGAACCTTCACCTGGGAGCGTTCCGCCGAACGAATGGTGAGCGCGTACCGCGACGCTATCGACCGCGCCTCGTGAGTGTCAGCGCGACGCTGCCCCAAGCTGTGGAGCACGTTCGGGCTCGGGTTGGGGTCAACCTCATGTGGCTCGTTCCAGGAGTCGTCGGTGGGTCAGAGGAAGCCACTGTCGCTGCGCTGCTTGCGGCAGCACC
>DORQ01000216.1:6514-16662 GCA_003514205.1 Acidimicrobiaceae bacterium | reverse complement strand
GGAAGCCACTGTCGCTGCGATGCTTGCGGCAGCACCAGTAGCTGCTGCTGAGGGAATCGAGATCGTACTGGTCGCCGCAGAGGCCGTCTTCGATGCCCATCCCGAACTGCGTCAGTTCGAACGAGCACCGGTCTCGACGCCGAAGGGAGGAACCCCCGGGCGAGTGCTCGCCGAAGCGCTGCGACTGAGCAGGATCAGTCGTCTGAGGAGCTTCGATCTCCTGCACTGCGCTGGCGGCGTGGTTCCGCTCGGGTATGGGCAACGCTGCACTGTGACCGTTCACGACGTTCAACCCCTTGACCTCCCGGAAAACTTCTCGGTGTTGAAGCGACGATATTTGGGCTGGATGATTCCCCGTTCAGTGCGCCGGGCAACGGTGACGTGCGTGCCATCGCAGTTTGTTGCAGACCGAGTCGCCGCGTTGGTCTCGGGAGTGGAATCGCGAGTCGTTCCGTGGTGCGCTTCGCCGCTTGTTGACCTCGGTGATTGCACGGTGACTCCAATGGAGACACTCGCTCCTCGCTACGGTCTCTCCCAGCCGTACTTTCTCTACCCAGCGATCACCTACCCACACAAGAACCATCGAATCCTCCTCGAAGCACTCGCCAGTGTGGATGACACTCAGGTCGGACTCGTGTTCGCCGGTGGAGTGGGAGGATCAGAGGAGGAGATAGTGAAACAGATCTCCGAGCTCGGGCTTGCACACCGTGTCACTCGGTGTGGCCGAGTGAACAGAGAGGACCTCTTCGGTTTGTACCGCGGAGCGGTGGCAGTGCTCTTTCCGTCTCTGTATGAGGGCTTTGGGTTGCCAGCGCTGGAAGCAATGGCGCTGGGAGTTCCGATTGTGGTCTCGGACCAAGGCTCGCTGCCCGAAGTGGTGGGGCCCGCTGGACTCGTCTGTGCTGCGCACGACTCGGCGGAGTGGGCGGAAGCAATGAACCGTCTCTGCCTCGACCCCTTGGGCCCACCCACCGCTCGCGAGAACCAAACTAGGGTTGCGACCATGTTTTCCGCGAAAAGGACTGGATCAGCACTGGTCGCCGCGTGGTTGGAGGCGCTCGATCTGCCCTCGAATGTGAGCCTCGTATGAAACTGCTGGTGGTATGCCCGCATTTCGCGCCAGACGTCGCTCCGACTGGCGACGTGATGACCGCAATCGTTGAGCAGTTCGCGGCGCTTGGTCACGAGGTGCACGTGGTCACCTCCTTGCCCTGGTATCTCGGCCATGCCATCGATGAGGGATGGGACCACAAACTGACACAAACGGAGCGAACGCCGTGGGGTTCGATCACGAGATTGCATCCGTTCCCCACTGATAAGGCGAACATCCCGGCGCGTGCGGTTGCTTTTGGTGGGTTCACACTCCTGGCAACGTTGAGTTCGGTCGTTCGCCGGACGCGTCCTGACGTGGTGTTCACGATGTCGCCTCCCCTGATTCTTGGATTTGCCGGGTGGCTAGCCTCATTGCGATGGAGAGCACCGCACGTGTTCAACATCCAGGATGTTTTCCCAGATGTGGCGATCGAAGTTGGTGCGATCACCAACCCCAAGGTGATCAAGGTCGCACAAGCTCTGGAGCGATTCCTCTACAAGCGGTCTGCGGCGGTCACTGTTCTCAGCGAGGATCTTCGAGACAACTTGGCGCACAAGTTGGAGGGATCCAACCCACAGCGGGTTCGAGTGATACCGAACTTTGTCGACACCGGACGTATTTCGGTTGGGGATCGAGATACCTCCTACCGTGCGGAGCTTGGCATCAACGATGAGGTGCTCGTGATGTATGCCGGCAATCTCGGCTACAGCCAATCGGTGGAATTGATGATCGCAGCTGCGCGACGCTTCGAGAATCGCTCAGACGTTGTGTTTGTGATTAACGGAGCAGGCTCGGCCAAGGCCGCACTGCTCGAATCGGGAAGCGGCCTTTCCAACCTGAGGTTCGTGGGCCTTCAGCCACGTGAGCGGTTGCCCGAGGTGCTTGCCTCGGCAGATATCCATACGGTGCTCCTCAAGCGAGGGCTTGCCCGCTCAAGTGTTCCATCCAAGCTCTACTCGATTCTCGCTGCGGGTCGTGCGGTGGTGGCCTCGGTGGATCCAGGGACCGAAGTGGAACGTGCGGTGCGATCCGCAGAAGCTGGACTCTGTGTGGATCCTGAGGATCCAGAGGCATTCTGCGCGGCAGTGGAGCAGCTTCTCGACGATCCACAAGAACGACTCGACATGGGAGTTCGGGGCCGGGCCTGGGTTGAGAAGTGGGCCTCCCCGCAGGCGATCGCCGCTCAGTACGTCGCGTTGTTCGAGGAGTTGATCCGGACCTGAGCCGAAGTTGAGCCGGAGTTCAGCCTCAACCTCGGAGTGCCCCTTCGCGGAAATCGCGGATCTGGGTGTGGACTGCGGTATTGGTGCCCATTGTGGACTACCGTGGTCACCGCTATGGCTACATCCAACTCATCAAAGAAGATTCAGCGCGTTCAACAAGCTGGTGTGACCCGTCGAGCGGGCCAACGCCGACCAATCGGATATGGGTTAGCTATTGCAGCAATCATTCTTGTTGGATTCGGCTTGATCTACCTTGCTCGTGACTCTCGGGTGAATGCCGTGGCGGTGGCCCCGGAACCGAACCGGGATCACTGGCACATGGCGTACGGCTCCTACATCTGCGATGAGTATGCCGCCAACCCCAGCGACGTGAAGGCCGACGTTGGTGGCATCCACGCTCACGGCGATGGGCTCATTCATGTGCACCCATTCACTGATGGATATGCGGGGAAGAACGCCACGCTCGGGAAGTTCTTTGACATGGTCGGGATCGTGGCCGAGGACGACAGCTTCAGTCTTGCCACGGGTGAGGATGCCAAGGCTGGCGACACCTGCGGCTCAGGCAAGGACAAAACGAAGAAGACCGAGGTCAAGCTGTTCGTCTGGCCGCCACAGGCAGGCGATTCCACGAAGCCGAAAATCATTACTTCAGATTTCGGGAACGTCAGGTTCATCGACGATGGTTCGATCTATGCCTTGGCATTGGTTCCCGAGGGAACGAAGACAATCCCGATTCCACCAACGGTCGATGCTCTCGCCAATCCGATTGACGAGGAGCCCGGGGCCGCCACGCCAGCTCCTGGCGATACGCCAGCCACCGGCGTGACTGGAGTGACAGGCGATGCTGGCACCACCGGTGAACCGAGTGCGACTGGCGAGCCCAGCGCTGCAGGTGACACCGGCGTAACTGGCGTCGTGCCCTCTGGCGTGACCGGCGCTGCGGCCGACCCTGCAGCAACCGACACACCGCAAGGCTAGGGCTCGTGAAGGCCATCGTTCTGATGGGCGGGTTCGGCACACGTCTGCGCCCGCTGACAAATGACACACCCAAGCAGATGCTCCCAATCGTTGGGATCACCATGTTTGAACGAGTGATCACTCGCCTCGGTCAATGCGGCGTCGACGAGGTTGTGGTTTCGCTTGGCTTCCGGCCCGATCGTTTCATCGATGCATTCCCCGATGGAGTTTGCGCAGGAGTTTCTTTGCACTATGCGGTAGAGCCTGCTCCGCTCGACACCGCTGGCGCAATTGCCTTCGCAGCGGCTCACGGTGGAATCGATGAAACCTTTCTGGTGTTGAACGGTGACGTCCTCGGTGATCTGGACTTCAGTTGGCTCGTTGCTCAGCACCGCAGCCATGGCGGAGAGGCCACCTTGCATCTCACTGCTGTGGCTGAACCCTCTCGCTTTGGCGTCGTAGTCACCGATGACGACGAGAGGGTGACCGCCTTCATTGAGAAACCAGCACCCGGAACTGAGCCGAGCAATCTCATCAACGCCGGAACCTATGTTTTTGAACCCTCAGTGCTGGAACTCATTGAATCTGGGCGGAAGGTCTCAGTCGAACGGGAAACCTTTCCAAAACTGGTGGAACGGGGCCAACTGTATGCCGTGGCCACTGCGGACTACTGGCTCGACGCCGGTACTCCTTCGGCGTACCTGGCCGCGAATCTCGACTTGATTGACGGCACACGGGGGAGCGAGTCAGCTGTGCATCCCACGGCGCAGGTTGACCCGACTGCCAACATTGAGCGCTCCTGCGTTGGGGCCGGCGCTGTGATTGGACCTGAGGCTGTTGTCAGAGGTTCGGTCATCATGGAGAACGCGCACATCGGTGCGAGGGCACAGGTACTCGACTCAATCGTTGCTTCGGGCGGCACGGTCGGCACCGACGCCATCGTGGCAGAGGAATCGATCTGCGGATTTGGGGCAGCCGTGGAAGATGGTGCCTCGCTCATCGCCGGGCGAGAGCCGCTTCCCCAGGAGTAAATCCCAACCGGCCACTGCCGATAGAGAATCAGTTGGAACAGCGAAGGACGCATTCATGAAGGTATTGGTAACTGGCGGAGCCGGATTCATTGGATCGACATTGGTTGATCGTTTGCTCGCAGAGGATCATCAGGTCGACGTGGTCGATGATCTCAGCTCGGGCAACCTTGGAAACCTCGCAGATGCCCGATCAGCAGGTGGTCAGTTCAACTTCCACCAAATTGACATTCGCCATGCTGAAGTCTCCGAACTCATCGAACGGCGCAAGCCCGATGTTGTGGTGCATTTGGCAGCTCAGGCCGATGTCAGGGTCTCAGTGCAGAACCCTGTTCTCGATGCATCGATCAACATCATTGGGGCGCTCAACGTTCTGGAAGGCGCTCGCCGGGCTGGTAGTAGCAAAGTCCTGTTCGCTTCGAGTGGCGGGACAATCTATGGCGAACCGGAGGCCTCGGCGCTTCCAATCAATGAGGGACATAGCCGCCACCCAGTTTCTCCCTACGGGGTATCGAAAAAGGCCTTCACTGACTACCTCCATGCGTATCGGGAGTTGTACCAGCTGGAGTACACCTCACTCGCCCTGGCAAACGTCTACGGCCCTCGTCAGGATCCTCATGGTGAGGCAGGAGTGGTGTCGATCTTCGCCGGAAAGCTCCTCGACGGTGAGCAATGCGTGATCTTTGGTACTGGTGAACAAACCCGGGACTTCGTGTTCGTTGACGATGTTGTGGATGCGTTTGTTCGGGCAATGACTCGTGGCGGCGGACTGCTGTTCAACATCGGCACCGGTGTCGAGATCACTGTTAACGAGTTGTACACCTCGATGGCCAAAGCGGCAGGAGTGGCCGCCCCAGCGGAGCACGCTCCGGCTCGAGTTGGTGAACTCGACCGAATAGCTCTCGATGCCGGTCGCGCCAAGATCCACCTCGGCTGGGAAGCCTGGACCTCAATCGATGATGGCACGAAAGCCGTGATTGATTGGGCCGCAACAGGGCGGACCTCCGCGTGACAGATCATGGTCGCAGGTTCCAGGATCGCCGCGTTGTCGTGACGGGTGCAGGTTCTGGGATTGGGCGCGCGACTGCGCTCAGGCTCGCCGAGGAAGGGGCTCGACTGCTCCTCGTCGATCGTGACGAAGCCGGACTCGCGGAGACTGCTCAGCTCGCTGGAGGTGCTGAACTCCACCAGTTGGTCGGCAGCGTCGCAGAACCGCTGTTCGTCAACCAGGTTGTCGATACCGCTGCTCAAGAGCTGGGCGGAATCGATGTTCTGTGCAACATTGCGGGGATCCTTCGGTTCAACAACCTTGCAGACACAACGCTGGAGGAGTGGAACCAAGTCCTTGGTGTGAATCTGACTGGCACCTTCTTGATGTGCCAGGCCGCCATGCCGCAGTTGCTGGAGTCTCGGGGCAACATCGTCAACACGGCCTCTACCGCTGCGCTCGCCGGTCATCCGTGGACAGCGGCGTACTCTGCCAGCAAAGGCGGAGTTGTCGCCTTCTCAAAGGGCCTTGCTATCGAGTTTGGTCGGCAAGGCGTTCGCACCAATGTCGTGGCCCCTGGGTCGATCGAAACGCCAATTCAGAACGAGTTCTTCTTTCCAGAGGGCGCCGACCACTCGCTATTGAAGCGGATCATGGCGTTCGATCAATCTCGTGGTCCGGAGTATGTCGCCTCGGTGATCGCGTTCGTCGCTTCGGAGGACGGTGCGCATATGTGTGGGTCTGTGCTTCGCTGTGATGGCGGAACGTTGAGCTAGATCGACGTGAAATTCTCCGTAGCACTCCCCATGGTGGATCCTCGCCATTATTTGCCTCTCGCCCAGGTTGCGGAGGAAGTGGGTTATGACGCGGTTGCCGTGCCTGAGTCTGTGTTCTTTCCACGTGAGGTGTCTGCGAAGTACCCCTACACGCCAGACGGTGAGCGTTTCTGGGCAGCCGAGACACCGTTTCTCGACCCGTTCGTCGTGATTCCGGCGATGGCTGCTCTGACGACGCGGTTGGAGTTCTACACAAATGTCGTGAAGCTCGCGATCCGCGAGCCGTTGCTGGTTGCAAAGGCCCTGTCTAGCGCAGCGGTGCTGTCGGACAATCGCGTTGCGTTGGGTATCGGTCTGAGCTGGATTCCAGAGGAGTTCGAGTGGCTGAACCAGGAGATGCGAACTCGAGGCAAGCGTACCGATGAGGCAATTGAGATCATTCGGCGTGCCTGCACTGGGGAGTTCGTCAGCTTCGACGGAGCCCATTATCAGTTCGACGAGTTGATGATGCGCCCAGCACCAACACAGCCGGTGCGGATCTACGTGGGCGGGCATTCTGAGGCGGGTCTCCGTCGAGCAGCCAAGCTGGGCGATGGCTGGATTTCTGCCCTGCAGACCCACGACGAACTCGCTGAATCAGTGCGCCAGCTCAACGCGTTCCGAGCCGAGTACGGTCGGGCCGATCAGCCCTTTGAGATCAAGGCGATCTGCTCAGAAGCCTATGAGTATGACGGTTTCCGCCAGATGGAAGCAGCCGGGGTGACCGACGCAATGGTCTGCCCGTGGTACTTCTATCCGGGGGACACATCGACCTTGGAATCTCAGCAGGTCGGGCTGGAGCGATTCGGATCAGAGGTACTCCGCCGATTCCGTTGAGTAGCGGTGCTTGCGAGAACGCACTGCGCTTAGCGAAAGAGGTCGTCCTGTGGTGAGCGAACTACATCGGTCAGAACTCCCCCGTGTGACTCAAGCCAGGTCGGGTCGACGCCACGAATGATTGCCACGGGAACTCCGGTGGCCTTTCCCATGACGAGGTCAGCTGCCGCTGCAAGCTCATCAACCACGCAGACCTCAGTCACCTGGAGCTCCCTGCCGTAGCTGTCTTCAGTGCCCCGAAGGTCGAGGATCGGCGTGATGCCAGCGCTTCCGATCGCAACATCGGTGACTCCCCGTCGCCATGGTCGTCCAAAGGTGTCGGAGATGATGACCCCAACTGTGAGTCCATGTCGGCCAGCGAGTTGGTCTCGGAGCCGCCGGGCTGAGCGGTCCGGGTCCTCGGGGAGCAGCGCTGCCCAACCTTGCGCCACGTTTGACAGATCGATCCCAGCATTGGCGCACACAAATCCATGTTTGGTCTCACTGATGATCAGCTCGCCGCGCCGCCTGAGGATCCGGACCGATTCGCGTTCGACGAGCGGCTTGTGAGACAACGGATTGGTGGGGTCGACCTGCTCCATCGCACCCTCAGATTTCGAGACGATCTTCTGGGTAACCACCAACACATCGCCGTGCTGCAATTCGAACCCGCAGGAGTGGCAGGCCGCCAGAATCTCCTCGCTGAGGTCGGTACCGCGCTGGATTTCACCGATGCCGTGAAGCGGCACAATGTGCAGGCCCCTGTTCATCGGCTTGGTTCGCCCAGAATCGACTGAATCACTGTTGCTCCAAGTGTCTGAGCGACTGTCGGTTCAGACATGATCGTGCCAGTCACGACGCATCGCATACCCTCTGCTTCGACGGCGGCTGCACAGTCAGCATCGGCAGTGTCGATGACCAGCACTGAGGCAATCTCACGGTAGATGCGGGCAATGCCTACCGGAGAGACCTCGTGGCCCAACTCCCGAAGAAGTCGATCAGCAGGACCCTTGAGCGCAGCCCCGCCGATAATCGGGGAGATGGCCACGGTTTTGGAACGCGCTGCTCGAAGCGCAACCTCAACGGCCTGAATTGCCCGGACTGGCCCGATGGACACGATTGGGTTGGACGGAGCGATGACGACGACGTCGGCATCCATGATGGATTGCAGCGCTGAGGGCGTTGCCTCGGCATCCGTGGCACCCTCGATGACTACCTCCGCAACGGGTACGCCGTGTTGTTCGCGCACGAAGTATTCCTGAAAGCTGAGCTCGGCCCCCTCCGCAGTGCGCAACCGTGTTCGGAGTTGGTCGTTCGTCGCTGGAATGAGGCGCACGGAGAGTTGCCATCGGCTGGAAATCTCCTCGGTGACGGCCTCGAGGGTCGCACCCTCAAGCAGGCGGGAGGTGCGATAGAGATGAGTCCCTAGATCCGCATCGCCGAGGTTGAACCAACCGAGGTCGCGGCGGTCAGAGGAGGCGCAATAGGTCTGAAGCGACTCCATTGCCCGCCACGTTTCATTGGCGAGCCCCCACCCCCGGGCATCGTCGGTTGCGCCGGCGAGGGTGTAGGTGATGGTATCGAGATCTGGTGAAATGTGCAGTCCATGAAGCACCTCATCGTCTGCCACATTGACAACCGCACGGTGATCCTCGCTGGGAAACCCAGCTAGGAGGCAACGCAGCATCCGTGCTGCGCCGACCCCACCAGCAATCGTTGTGATCAACGCCGTTAGGCCAGTCCGCTGAGTCTGCCCTGCAGGAAGTCCATATCAGCGTCAACCATCATGTTGACTAGGGCAGGGAAGCTCGTCTCGGCGGTCCAGCCGAGCTTCTCCGTTGCCTTCTTTGGATCGCCGATCAGCAGGTCAACCTCGGCAGGCCTGAAGAACGCCTCGTCGACCACGACATGGTCCTCCCAGTTCAGGCCGACACGATCGAAGGCAATTTCACAGAACTCACGAACCGTGTGTGTCTCACCTGTTGAGACCACGTAGTCGTCTGGTGAGTCCTGTTGCAGCATGAGGTACATCGCCTTCACATAGTCACCGGCAAAGCCCCAGTCGCGTTGCGCCTCAAGGTTGCCCAAGCGGAGTTCGGTGTCCATGCCAAGCTTGATTCGAGCAACCCCGTGGGTGATCTTTCGGGTCACGAATTCCAGCCCTCGGCGCGGGGACTCGTGATTGAAGAGGATGCCTGAGGTTGCGTGAAGATCGTAGGACTCTCGGTAGTTGATGGTGAGCCAGTGTCCGTAGAGTTTCGCAACGCCGTAGGGGCTACGCGGGTAGAACGGGGTTGCTTCCGACTGAGGGACTTCAACGACCTTTCCAAACATCTCCGATGAGGACGCTTGATAGAAGCGGATCTCGGGATTGACGAGCCGAACGGCATCCAAGATTCGGGTGACGCCGAGGGCAGTGACCTCTCCTGTGAGCACAGGCTGGCTGAACGAGGTGGGAACGAAGGACTGAGCAGCCAGGTTGTACACCTCGTCCGGCTTGGTCTGGCGCAGGATCTCGATCAACGATGCCTGGTCGAGGAGATCGGCGAAAACCGTCGAGATTCGGTCTTGCAGGTGAGCGATTCGTTCGAAGGTCACTGTGGATGATCGACGGACCATTCCAAACACTTCGTATCCCTCATCGAGGAGAAGCTCTGCAAGGTACGAGCCGTCCTGGCCGGTGATCCCAGTAATAAGCGCGCGTTTCTTCATTGGTGTATGACTCCTTCGATTACTAACGGTGAGAGGCTAGCCGCTCGGCACTCAATTCTGGGATTCCACGAGTGCGCGGCAGGAAGCAAGCAGGTCACTGAGTGACTGAGAGATGGGAATTTCGGGGGACCAACCGGTGGCGGTGCGGAGCTTGGTGTTGTCACCGCGCAGGACAGGAATGTCTACCGGGCGCTGAAGGTCAGAATCGGGCACCAGCGTCATCGGTATCCTCGCTTGAGCGATGAGATCCTCGGCGAGTGACTCTATTGAGCGGTCTGAGCCTGAACACACGTTGTAGACCTCGCCGCCCGCACCGTGCAGAGCTAAGAGGCGGTAGGCCCGCACCACGTCGCGAACGTCGGTGAGGTCACGTCGAGGAGTGAGGTTGCCGACCGGAATGGTGCTGGTGCCTTGACGCTCGGCGCGTGCGATCCGCATCGCTATTCCTGGAGCAACGAATCGTTCACTTTGGCCCGGACCGAGATGGTTGAAGGACCGCACTCGTATCACTTCGAG
>DORQ01000216.1:2340-6263 GCA_003514205.1 Acidimicrobiaceae bacterium | reverse complement strand
GGCAGTTCATCCTCGGAGACCTTGCCGTACACGTCGGCGCTGCTGATTGAGACGACCCGCTGTGCACCAGCCTCGCGTGCCGCTTGAAGCACATTCAACGTTCCCTCCGCATTCGCGCGGAATGTCTCGAGCGGATGGGTCCAGCTTCCGCCGACATCGGCATCGCCAGCTAGGTGATAAATGACCTCTGCACGAGTCGCCCCAAAAAGTTCCGCCAGGCCAACTGGGTCGCCGATGTCGAGGCCCATAGTTCGGTCCGTCTCGATAACTTCGTCGCCGTGGGAGCGAAGGTGTTGTACCAAGAACGGTCCGACAAAACCCTGTGCCCCAGTGACCAGTGCTCTCACGTGTGCTCCAACTCAGTCGCAATCGATTTGAATGTAGGAGTCTAGGGCGGAACCAGTCTCATCGAGGTTCTGAACTACGATTTGTTGGCCCCACCAGATGGCGGGCCCAATACCGATGGCTGCAGACTCCGAACTCCCCGAACCAACTGATTCACCACCTGCCGACCCAAATGGCCCTGGACCTGACGCCACTGAAGCGTTGCTCGTCGGCTCGCGGGAGGGCTCGCCGGGTCGTTCCGCTGTGGCTGTGGAGGATGAATCCTGGTCACCCGATGATTCGCTCTTCCCGAGTCTCGATGTCGACCGAGAGAACGAAGCTTCACAGATTCTTGCATCGGGGGTCCCAGCGGTAGTTGCCGTCGTGGTGACTCGCAATCCTGGACCATGGCTCGAAGCAACGCTCGAGTCCATTGGCCAACAGGAGTACGCCAGCCTGTCCACGTTGGTGATTGATGCTGGGTCCGTTGTCGATCCAACAGATCGAGTGGCTGCGGTGCTGCCCTCAGCCTTCGTGAAGTTGACGAACCAGTCTTCGTTCGCCCGTGCTGGGAATCTTGCGTTGGGGGCGGTCGAAGGCGCAGCGTTCTACCTTTTCTGCCACGAGGACTGCCGCCTCGGTCCGAGCGTGGTCCAAGCGATGGTCGAAGAGGCCTTCAGGTCTAATGCTGGTGTCGTCGGCGCGAAGCTGGTGGATTGGGATGATCCCGAACGAATACTGAGTGTCGGCGCCACCATCGATCGATTCGGATTCTCTCGTCAACTCGCTGAAGTCGGTGAACTCGATCAGGGCCAACATGATGCTGTCCGGGACGTGCTTTTCATCTCCACTGCCGCAATGCTCATCCGTTGTGATCTCTTTGCGGATCTTGGTGGTTTCTCGAGCGATCTAGAAGGCTCTGCCGACGGACTGGATATCTGTTGGAGGGCTCGAATTGCTGGGGCACGGACGGTGGTCATGCCCGCAGCAGCGGTGCAACATCGAGAACGCGCCGAGATCGGTGAGGCCTCGGCGCGCGACGACGGCCACATGCTCAAGGCTCAGATACGAGTGCTGCTGGCCTGCTACAGCGCGTCGAGTCTGCTGAAGGTGCTGCCCCAAGCGGTCGCCCTCTCGATGCTGGAGATGTTGTACTTCCTCCTTCGGGGCCGGGTGAAGGCGGCGAGAAACATTGCCTCGGCCTTGGTCTGGAACCTCGGGCATCTGCCGAGCACGCTCAAGGCACGCAGCGCCACTCAGGGTCTTCGAAGAACACCAGATGAGGAGATCAGGGCCCTTCAATTGCGAGGAAGTACGAGGGTCGCGGGGTTTTTGCGGCGAGCGGCCCACGTGGAGCGGCCGGGGATACCAGCGGCATTGCTTGCGGCGGCAAGCACTCTTCCGGCACGCAGCTCCGAGTTTGACTTTACTGAGCGGCCAAGCGATCTCGAGGCACCTCCGGACCGCAGTGAAGGGTTCACTGACGGCTGGTGGGCAATCGCTGCGACCCTGTTTGCGGCGTTTGTGGTAGTGGTGGGTTTGCGGACCTTTATCACCAAGGGAACGCCTGTACTTCGGGAATTCATGGCCTTTGAAAGTCCCAGTAACCTCCTTGCCCAATGGTGGCTGGGGTGGTCGCCGACCTCCTTCGGTTCGACAGCTGGTGCTCCGACGATCACCGGGATTGTTGGGCTGCTGGGGTTCCTGAGTTTTGGCCATGCCGGCCTCCTGCGGACCCTGTTGCTGATTGGGCCGATTCCGCTCGGGCTCCTTGGGGCTTGGCGGCTGCTTCGTGGCGCGGCACCATCGCGTACACGAGCCGCGGTGATGTTGGCGTATCTCGCGAACCCCTTGCCCTACAACTCTCTCGCCGAGGGTCGTTGGCAGGCCCTGGTGCTCTACGCGGCAGCTCCGTTCTTGCTGAGACGCTTGGGGCAGGCAGGAAACTGGGCTCCGTTCGACAAGATTGAACCCCCCGCAGGCTCATTGCAGCGCCAAATTGTGGGTTGTGGGCTGACAATCTTCGCTGCGTTTTCCGTGGCGCCTCAGGTTCTTGTCTTGGTGACGTTGTTGACAGTGGTGCTGGTATTGCTGTTTGGCCGAGAGGATACGAAATCAGCGCATCGGCTGATCAAGGTGTCTGCTGGCGGGGTCATGGTCGCGGTGGCGCTTCACCTTCCGTGGATCGTCGCTATGTTTCGCAACAAGGTGTTTTTACCGACCTTGTTCGGCACCGACCCAAGCCGTGTTGGCTCACTCAACCTTCGAGAGGTCCTGCACTTTGACTCGGGCCCCTATGGCGGCTGGCTCACCGTTGGTCTGGTGGTTGTCGTTGGTGCCGCGCTTGTTGTCAGTGAGGCAGAGCGCTTCCGGTGGTCGGTATATGGGGCGACGCTGGTGGTGTTTTCAGCTGCGACGGTGGTGCTCGCGGGCGGTGTTTCAACGATCGGCCTGCCGGTGGCCGAGGTGTTGCTTGTGCCTGCAGCTCTTGGCGTTGCACTAGCCGCGGGTATGGCGGCGCAAGCCTTCAGTGTGGACCTTCCAGGGAGCTCTTTTGGTCTGCGCCAGATAGCCGCCGTTGCTGGCATTGCTGGCTTCGCACTTGCCTTACTTCCTGTTCCCTTTGGTGCGACATCAGGTCGCTGGTCAGCGGTATTGGGTGATGTACGGACGGCGCTGTCTCCTGTCGAGCCGAAGTCGCCGGTGAATGAGCGCACACTGTGGATCGGCGATCCGCAGGCGCTGCCATTTCGAGGTGTTCCTTTGGGCAATGGGCTGAGCTTTGGTGTGACGCCGGGGGTAGTGCCTCGCCTGGGATCGTTGTTCCCAGGCCCGGCTGACGCCGGTCTTGATGATGCGCGAGACGCGGTACGGATCGCGTCCGAACTCGGCACCTCCCGATTGGGTCGTGCACTCGCACCGCTTGGAATCCGCTATGTCGTGATTGCCGAGCGCGCAGCGCCGCTGCCGTATGGACGTACGTACTTCCCGGTTGATCCAGTGCTCATTGAGCGGTTTGAGCAACAACTCGATCTCGCCGAGTTGCCGGTGGTCCCTGGGTTGCGTGTGTTTGAGAACCTGAACTTGGCTCGAAATTCCGTCCTGGTTCCATCTGAGGAGGCAGCATCGATTGCGACCACCAAGGTCACGGACAGGCTCGACGAGGTTGGGCTCAGTGTGGCCGACCCCACCTTCACAGCCGAATCTCCGACTCGCCTCTCCGGCTCGATAGGGGACGGCCAAAGCCTTGTTCTGACTACGCAGCGAACGGCTCGCTGGGAGGTGACTGTGAACGGAACAGTCGTTGAACCTCAACCCGCCTTCAAGTGGGCCGCACAGTATCGGGCTCCTGGTGCAGGGGAGCTGGGAATTCGCCTGAAGAACAGTCCGTGGAACTGGTTGTTACATACGCTTCAACTGGCATTTCTCGTCACCCTGCCGTGGATGAGGCGTCGGCGAGTTGCCGAAGGTCGATCTAAGCGATCCGTGACCACGCTTGGTGATCTGACAAGCAATGACACGAGTTCGACGGTGACTGAGCCTCCCCGCCGTGACCCAGGAGCGGGCGCGTTGGGTGCGGTGGACGACTCAACTGCGGT
>DORQ01000216.1:0-2219 GCA_003514205.1 Acidimicrobiaceae bacterium | reverse complement strand
GACTCAACTGCGGTGGACGACTCAGGTGCAGGTGGAGAACTCAGCGAGGATGCGGACGTGAGTGTGGACGATGAGTCGGGAGTGCAACCGTGATTCGCCGTGTGCTCGTCCTCGGTGGCTTTGCCGCAGTTCTGTTGTTGTTGTCGATGTTCTCGGCAAATACTCCAGACCTGAAGTCGGCGCCGGCCCAAGTCGGTCTGATCAATCGATCCGAGGAGGGTTCAACATGGTTCTGCGCAGCAGCGGGCGCGAGCGCAAGTGACCCCACCACCCACCAAATCCTGATCTCTAACTCCTCTGCACGCTCGTTCGAAGCGACTGTCACGGTGTATCGGTCACAAACTGATGCGTCCGTCGCCCAATCCATTACCGTCGATCCGCTTCGTCAAACGACGCTCAGCGCAACAGATCTCGCAGCTGATGGTGCGGGCGTAACGGTGGAGATCTTTGGCGAGGGAGGCTCGGTAGCCCACCGTCTGACGGCGTCCTCTTCATTCGATGAAGCGCCCTGTGCTACCGATGGCGCCAAGGAATGGCACTTTCCTGCGGCCGACACGCTACGAGGGCGATCGGCGCGGTTGTGGTTGTTGAATCCCTTCGGAACTGATGCGTCTGTTGACGTTCGGGTCTCCACCGCTGACAGCGTGCGGGTTCCGAAAGGTTTGAATGGAATTGTTGTTCCTGCGCGGAGCGGTCGAATGGTGGAGCTCGGCGAGATCATCCAACGACGAGACCAATTCGCCTTCACCGCGATTTCTCGATCCGGCCTCGTGATCGCCGAGCTGGCTGAGTCTGCTGATGGAACCGCGACGGAGGGTTCCCCCGAGGCAATCGGGCTTCGTCTGGACCCAGGCCGTCCGAACACACAGAAGTCGTGGCTCTTCGCCGATGGCTTTGCCGGCGAGGGGGTGACAGACCGGGTGATGGTTTTCAATCCGGGTTCGGCTGACTCAGTGGTTCAGGTATCGGTGGTGCCTGCAGGGTTGAGCCAGGAAGAATTGCCCGAGCCGTTCGAACTCACCGTGGCAGGCCGCCGCTACGGAAGCATCTCCCTCGAACAGGAGACACGACTCCCACCGGGAGGGCTCCGGTGGACACGGGTAGACGTGCTGAGTGGTTCTGGCGTGGTTGTTGCACACATCCAGGGAATCACCAAGGAAGGGGGTAACGGCGATCCGACCCTACGACCGATTGGGTCGGGAGGACTGTCGTCTTCGGGCGGCGTTTCGACCCTTGCCTCGAGATGGGTGTTCCCCGCAGTGGCTTCAGGTGCAGACGGGCAGGCATTGGTGATCATCGCGAACCCTGATCCTGACACGATTGCGATTGTTTCTGTCGTGGAGTTGGTGGACGGCAACGAGGTCGAGGTCATCTCCAAACAGGAGGTTGCTGCAAACTCGACCCTTGTGGTTCCCCGCAGTGAATCAAGTGACACGTCAGTGTCGATGGTGCTCACATCGACCTCCCCGGTTGCAGCCGAGGCTCGCACGTCATCCAAGAGCCGCGATGACTTCACCGTGTACCCGGGATTTCCCGATGCGAACACGCTGAGTTCTCTCTAGGGTCAACCCGAGGAGCTGCATCTCGTGACCTACACGCTCGCATCGATCATTGCGATTGCTCTCGTGCTTGTTATTGGCATAGTGGGCTCGTTTCAGATGCGGCGGCGACAACCCGCCCCGCCATCGGTCGTGCAGTTGGCAGGACCACCGACGCAACTTGACCGGGCCGACTTCGTCGGTGGCGAGATGGATTGGCTCGTGGTGGTCTTCGCTTCTGCGACCTGTGCTGCGTGTGCCGATGTTGTCTCGAAAGCGATGGTTCTGGAATCGGAGGCTGTTGCCGTGCAGGTGGTTGAATTTCCCAGAGACCGGGCGTTGCACGAGCGGTACAGAATCGAGCAGGTTCCGATGGTGCTCATTGTTGATTCTTCTGGCGTGGTGAGGGAGAACTTTTTGGGTGCGGTGTCCGCTACTCACCTGTGGGCGGCAGTCGCCGAGGCACGCGCTCCGGGCTCGGTGCCCAAGGGGTGCGGATCCGACCATGAACACAATGGGCAGGAGCCCTCATAGCAGGAGCCCTCATAGCGGGTGCTCCCTCCGGCTAGCAGGCCGCTAGGCCGCGCTGGTACTCGGGATGATCGCTGAGCGAGGCTGAACTCAGGTTGTGGCTTCTGTGGATCCCTGGGGTGGGGCGATTGCCAGCGTCTGGTCAGCGAC
>DORQ01000273.1:13202-13821 GCA_003514205.1 Acidimicrobiaceae bacterium | reverse complement strand
CTGTCAGCGGTCATCCTGAGGTCCGCGGAGAGCTGCCAGTGGCGGCGCTCGCCGAGGAGATTGAACAAACTGGTCCCGACCGGATTCGAGCGCTGATTACCAATAGCGGCAACCCCGTTCGCTCCTGCCCTGACTCAACACGCCTTGATGCGGCGCTCGGTTCGTTGGAGTTCATGGTGTCGATCGACATCTACATCAACGAGACAACGCGTCACGCCGATGTTCTTCTCCCCTCCCCGTCTCCGCTTGCCAAGCCACACTTCGATTTCGCGTTCTACGGCCTGTCGGTGCGCAATGTTGTGAACTACAGCGCACCGCTGCATCCGGCGACCGATCCAACGGAGCCAGGTATGGATGAGCACGAAATCCTTGCGAGATTGGCGCTCATTGCCAGCGGGATGGGCGCTACCGCCGAGCCCAGCCTGCTGTACTCACTGATGTTCGACGAGGTGTGCCGGTCCGCTGGGCTGGAATCGGAATCTGTTCTGGCCGAACTGAGCCATCTTGGTCCAGTCGAGCGCATCATCGATGTGATGTTGCGATCAGGCCCCTACGACGGGCTGAGTATGCAGCGGTTGCTTGACTCCCCTCATGGAATCGACCTTGGTCCGTTGGAACC
>DORQ01000273.1:9207-12997 GCA_003514205.1 Acidimicrobiaceae bacterium | reverse complement strand
GCTCGAGGACCTGCTGAACTCTCCGCCATCCACTGATCTCCTGCTGGTCGGGCGGCGCCACCTCCGTTCAAACAACTCGTGGATGCACAATCTGTCGGTGCTGACCAAGGGGGCAAACCGGTGCATGCTCCAGGTTCACCCAGAGGACGCCGCCAGACTCGGGATTGTTGATGCTCCTACTGCAGAAATCTCGACGGCAGCCGGACGGTGCATCGCGGAGCTAGAGGTCACTGACGAGGTTGCGCTGGGGACCGTGAGTCTTCCGCACGGTTGGGGCCATGAGCATCCAGAGGTGTGGGGCGAAATCGCGCGAGCCACCGTGGGTGTCAACAGCAACCAGCTCACTGATGACGCTCATATCGATCCGATCTCGGGCAACGCGCGGCTCAATGCCATTCCGTGCACTGTTGGGCCGGCACTGGGCTAACTTCTCAGCAGCGCTATTTGGCATCGAGTCGGGGGATTGGCATGCCGTATCGGAAACCAGAGACTGGTTCGCGCAGTGCGAGGCCGCTCCTTGTCGCGTTATGCGTTCTTTGTGCTGGATGTGCATCAGGCAACTCCCAAGAAGGGGGCAGCTTCTCAGGGCGCAAACTGGGTTCATGGCCCCCTCAATCAATCGATGCGTCGATACCGCAAGCATCGAATCAGTCTGAGAGCGAAGACTCCAAGGACGTCTCATCAACCGTGGATGCGGACGGTGGAACCTCCAGTGGCTCACTGAAGATCCGACCTTCGGCCAACCAGGTGATCATCACCAATGCTGAGCCCTCCGAGTCCCTCGAGCTGCTTTCTCAGACTGGCACCTCAGTTGCCGAGGTTCTCGCCGATGCCGAAGGGTCGTACATCTTCCGTGATGTGGCCCCTGGCTCGGGCTACACAGTGCAACAGGGGGGCGAGACCTCTGGCGAGTTCACCGTTCCAAGCGTTGAATCGAGTCTCCCGCCGGCCTCGTGGTATGAGCGTCAAACGCTCACCGAAGGGTTTCAATACATTGAGACTCGAGACGGGACGCTCCTGTCGGCCTCGATCTACTTGCCACCGGGCGAGGGCCCATTTCCAACAGTTGTCGAGTACAGCGGGTACGACCCCGCAGACCCTACGCAGGATCTGATTGAGCCAGTCGCGAAACTCGGTCTCGATCCCAACGCGCTGTGCGAGTCCATCAAGATCATTTGCAACAAGCCCTCGCAACCATCGAGCTTGATCGCAGCAGCAATGGACTACGCAGTCGTCGCGGTCAACATGCGCGGAACAGGCTGCTCAGGAGGAGCGTATGACTTCTTTGACGCTCAACAGGTGATGGACGGCTACGACGTTATCGAAACGGTGGCCAAGCAACCCTGGGTCAAGGGTGAGCGAGTCGGAATGGTCGGTTTGAGCTATCCAGGGATCAGTCAACTCTGGGTCGCGGCAGCTCAACCTCCACATCTTGCAGCAATTGCGCCGCTGTCAATCTTCGATGACAGTGCCCGCGGAGTTCTGAGTTTGGGGGGCATCTTCAACAAGGGCTTTGCTCTCAAGTGGGCCCAGGAAGTCTTCGAGAAGGCACAACCGCTGGGCCAAGGCTGGGAACAGGAAGTGATCGACGGTGGCGATACCGTCTGCGCGGAGAACCAGAGTCTTCGGGGCCAAAATGTCGATGCCTCGAAAAAGGCGAGGAGATTCGACGAGTATGTTCCCGAGGCTGCCGACCCTGTGAACCCCAGCTTGTTCGTCGACAAGATCACTGTTCCGGTGTTCTCCACGGGCGCCTGGCAGGACGAACAGACTGGACCCAGGTTTGCCAATCTCTGGAACAAGTTCACCTCCTCGCCAGTGCGGAAGTTCTACGGGTTCAACGGCGCACATGCCGATGGCTATAGTCCCCAGACCTTGATGGAGTGGAAACTCTTTCTCGACTTCTACGTTGCAGAGCAACGTTCGCCCCTTCCGGGATTCCTGCGGCAGTTCGGTCCGGAACTGATCGGCGACGTCTTCAAGGGATCGCTGTCATTTCCGCCAGATCGCCTCCTAGATGGCGACTTTTCTCAGAACAAGGCGGCGTTCGAAGCAGAGCCCAGCGTTCATATCCTCTGGGACCGAGGATCAGATGCGACCACGCTCGGGCTGCCAACCTCCACCGGGGAGAGCACGTTCGCAGAGTGGCCGCCACCAGGGACTCAAACGGCCAGGTTCTTCATGAACGGCGATTCGCGCCTCAGTCTCGTTCCGCCGACAGGCTCGGCCCCGCCCGCGCAGTGGACCACGAGCCCCGCACTTGCTGACCAAGTGACCTTGCCGGGAGAGAAGGAAGGCCAGGCCTTCCACGCATTGCCGGAGTTTGAATGGCAACAGGATCGACCGGGCGAGGCTGCAGCGTGGGTGAGTGAACCGCTCACCAACGACCTGGTGATGCTGGGCGGGGGTCGGGCCGACTTGTGGATCCGCTCGGATCAACCGAAGGCTGATCTTGGAGTCACGTTGAGCGAGGTGCGGCCAGACAATCAGGAAATGTACGTTCAGTCGGGTTTTCTTCGTGCACGGTTTCGTGCCGTCGGGCCTCGTGCCACAGAGTTGAATGCCGATCACTCGGGACTGGCGGAGGATGCCAAGCCGCTGACTCCAGGCAGATGGGAGTTTGCCCCGGTGGAGATTCTCCCAGTGGGACATGTGTTTCGGGCTGGGTCCCGGGTGCGAATCAGTGTGCACACGCCTGGCGGTGACAAACCTCGTTGGAGTTGGATACTCGACACCTTCGATCAACTCCCAACGATCGAGATTGGCAATGATGCCGCTCACCCCTCCTCAATAGCGCTCGCCTCTGTTCAGGGTGTGGTTGGCTATCAGCCGGATCTGCCAGCTTGTCCGGGACAACGCGGCCAGCCGTGTCGCAGATACCAGGTGTTCACAAATCAGACGAACGGCTGATGTCTCAAGACGCCGTTTGCTTCTACACTGGCTGCCATGACGGTTAGTGGTCTCGACACCTCACCTGAGCTCGTGCAACCTCGTCGCGCGAGCGGACCCGCGCGTTCGTTATCGCTGGACATTATTGCTGAGGCGGTGGTGGAGATCGGGTTCAGCGAGGCGTCGATTACTGCAGTTGCCAAGCAGCTTGGCGTGGTTCACGGCGCTCTCTACCGCTATATCGGCGATCGAAATGGCATGATGGCGGCCGCCGTCGAAAAGGCAACCTCCGAGTTCAGTTGGCCTGAGCTGAGCGGCGATTGGAAAGCGGTCCTGTTGGATGAATCCGCAGCCTGGTGGGAGTTCTGCGGCAAACATCCAGGATTTGTCGGGGAGTTGGCCTCGGTTGGAATGTCTCCGAGCATGCGAAGACGGACGCTCGAAGTGTCGTTACATCTGCATTCCTGCGGGCTCTCGGCACTGGATTCCATCATGGCGCTCGACCTCGTCATGGACACGATTCATGACATCTTCAATCGCTCAAAACAGCGCGAGCGTGTCATTCAGCAGATCCTGCAACTTCCGCAAGAGGAGGCTGCTGGATATCTCGATGGTCTTCCTGACGGAATCACTGAGGTCATTATCAATGCACTCATCGGCGATCCGTGGCCTTGGTTCGTGAACAAACTCGAGTTGTTCATTGACGGGATTGAACACCGGTTGAGCCTCGCAGGTACGGCATAGGGGAACAATCCCCATGTTCTGACTCCTTCATCCGTGACATGATGTCACTTGGAGGTCAATATGGGGACCTCCACCGTGCGCACTGCGCAGAAGGAGGCTCACCACCGATGAATCGCCAATCACGGTTGCGAACGCACGAGGACTCAGAAACCTGCAT
>DORQ01000273.1:8520-8938 GCA_003514205.1 Acidimicrobiaceae bacterium | reverse complement strand
TCAGATCACTCCAGTAGAGGGCTTACCGATCCGCCCGATCCGCGTGGCCTGCACTCACGAGGATTCGATTGCTCGAGAAGGTATCGACCGTCACAGCGAGACCGTCAACTTGTCCGTCGACTGAGATCCTGACAGTTCCGTCACTTCCATGGGAGATGACTCGTCCGGTGGCGCCGGGTGTGAGGTGAAGCCCCTGAAGAAGGTCAAGAACTCCGGGCGCAAACTCGAGTTCTTCAGGAATTCGTTCGACCCGAAACGTCTCTCCGAGCGCCACCTCGTTCAGCGGAGTGGTGACTGGCTGCAGATACGCAGTGCCCGGAATGGGATTGCCATGGGGGCAGGTGGTTGGGTCGTTGAGGACGCGAGCAAATGCTGCTTCCACTGAGTCCGATATGACGTGTTCCCACTTTCCTGCCTC
>DORQ01000273.1:4195-8237 GCA_003514205.1 Acidimicrobiaceae bacterium | reverse complement strand
CGCTTCATCATTTCCGAAACAGAGGGTCGTGAGATGCTGAGCCGCTCAGCGATCCTGGCTTGAACGACTTTGATGTCATCCTCATCCAGTTCGAAAATGGCTTCGCAGTATTCCTCGAACGCAGGGTGCCATTCAGCCATTGGTTGATCGTACTGGAGATGCGACAGCGCGTGGTGCTCGACACCACGCGATTACTGGCCAGTGTGTTGATGAGTGAGGTGCTCTGCTTGCCGCTTGCTCCTGCGAGGGGCGAGGTTTGAACGAAGGGCCAATTCCTCGGGATTCACCGCTGGTGGTCGGAGCATTTCTGCTTCCAGCCGATCCTCTGGGCTGCGGCCAAGCATGGAGGCAGCCCGAATGAACATGGTCTGAAACCCAGCGAGCGTCCATTTTCCGAAGATCGTGTGCCCGCCCTCATAGTTCTGCTGTTCGTATTCCTCTGCCGTGGTGACGTACCCCATGTAGTCGTTCGAGTAGGTGAGCAGAAGCACCTCCTCAACGCCTTGACTCCCAAGCTGGGAGCGAACGCAGTCGCGCATTCTGGCGCCGGCGATCGTCGTCACCTCACCTGGGCAACACAACAAGGCCATTTGACCAATTCGCAGGATCTGTACCGGCAACACGGTTGGAACGAGGGGGCTGGTGTCCAAGGCTCCGATTCGGGCCTCATGAGTCATTTGAGCCACTGACGCATCAACAAAGGCGGGAACAGGGGCGGCGCTGAGCGGCTTCCCAAGGGTCAGTTTGCGACCTGACTCGAGCACTACTGCCTTGGGATCCTGCGCTGCATAGAGCTGCTGGTAGTAGCGGTGATCTTCTTCGGAGCCTCGCTTCGAACCAGCAAGTCGTCGTTTGCGAAGTGAAGAGGCCAGCAATTTCGCAGCCACTCCGATGAGAGCTGGTGCACCGAGGCCATCTACCGGTGTGCCAGCAAAGAAGGCTGCACCATGACAGGGGTCGACAGTTCGTGCCCCTTCCACTCCCCCGCTCAACGCAGGCTCAACCTCGATACTTGTGAAATCCTCATAGATCAGCACTGCATCGAGCGATCCTGAGATCTCTACTCGCTCAGCGTTGTTGACCATGAGGAGCGCTTGTTCGGCTTGCAGTTCCCCGTTGCGCTTGGCGTAGGCAGGGTCTCCCGAGGTTCGGATTGCAGTACGGCGCTTCACCTGGCCTGGCCCATGGAAATGCGGTGAGACGTCACCCGCGGTTGATTGAGCGAAAATCGCCACTGGTGACGGCTCGCCACTCCCTTCCAACACCTGCTCTGCATGGGCGGAGGCGTAGCCCTTGTTGTCGCCGTCGAGCGAATGAAGGTGATTGCCAAGTGCAGTTGCGTGAACACCGAACAGGGAGAAGATCGCTGCAATCTGGTCATCGCTCTCCACTGACAAGGTTGTCATTTCACGGTCAATCCCGAGATTGGTTTGCGAGGGTTCCAGCGCGGAAACCTCAGGATTGCGGTTGTAGGCAGTCAAGGAGCGATTCCAGGCGACATCCACACTGGTTGGTATTCGCCCTCGAGTGAGGTGCAGGTTCGCGGGTTGGGAAACGGCGAGTGCCTGGGTGACAGACTCTGCGATCGCGGCAACTACGGCGTCAACATGGGCCTGTTGAAAGCCGGGAGTCACAAAGTTGTACATCGCCTCATGTCCGCACCCCCCAGGGCTTGAATGAGTGTGAGTGCAGGTCAACACAAAACCCGATTCCCAGAACCTCTCGCCCAGCAGGTCGGAACACGCGGCAACGGCGGCGACGCGCATCGCGTAGTTCACCATGGCCATGTCGAGGCAGCACAGAATCGCAGTTCGTGCTGATGCGTCGGTGATGACCAAGGTGCGAGCGAACAACGGTGTCCGTTGATCGGTCGCCTGATGGTGAGGCATGCCGTAGCCATTCATGGCGTACCCCTGGTGTCCGAAGTTGATTGGAGACTTGCCCCACCCGATCTCAAAACTCATTCAGACCTCCCAAGCCCAGACGCAGTTCTCGAACTCGTTGCCCTGCGCCGCACACGGTCGCTACCAGCGGAGCACTCATCAGCAATCGAGCCAACCTTGCCAACCTAGCCGACCTAGAAACATGGCAAACTTGGAACTGGCCAGTGCGACCCCGCATGCGAAAAGCACGTGGCCCAGCACACAACGGGGATTGGGGAGTTCATGAATAACGGCCCGCTTGGCAACAGTGACGAGCTGCTGTGCCACCAGTTTCCCGATACGTTCGCCACCGTCAGTCAATCCGACCTGAGCTGGACCGAGAAGGTCTGTGCAATGGCTGCACGTCGTGATGGCACCTTGCAGGTGGGCTTTGGCCTTGGGAAGTACCCGAATCGCAATGTGATGGATGGCTACGCCGCAGTGGCTCGCGGCCATGAGAACTGGGTGGTGCGGGCAACACGGGCACTCGCCCCCGAATTCGACGAGACGTCGATCGGGCCCATTGCCTACGAAGTACTCGAGCCAATGCAGCGAGTCAGGCTGAGCTGTGCGGGCAATGCCGAACAGCCAATCTCCTATGAGGTTGTCTTCCAAGCCAGTTTGCCTGCTCAACTTGAGGGACGCGATCAATCACGGAGCCCATCTGGAGCCCGAGTCATGGCTGACCTCACCCGCTACCACCAGATCGGCGTGGCCAGTGGCTGGGTAGAGGTCGATGGCGAGCGAACCGAGATCAATGAGGAGGAGTGGATCTGCACCCGAGATCACTCCTGGGGGGTGCGATATCACGTCGGTGAGCACCCCCGAGATCTTGAACCCCCGTACGAACTCGATCAGATCGAGGGGCTGCAATGGCGCTTCGGGTGGTCCCCAGCGCTGATGACAACCACCGCGGGAGACACCTACGGGATTCACCACTTCTTTCAGGAGCTGAATGCGTTTGGATTCGAACAGCGCAAGCTTTCGGGTGGGATCGAGCATCCCGACGGCAGCTTGGCAGGGTTTGCAGCGCTTCGTCCGGAGCTTCGCTATGACACTGAGACACGAAGAATGCTGGGGGGTGTACTGCACTTCACCATGGCGGACGGATCTGCACGACCCATCGAGATTGAACCGGTTGGTGAGGCAGGAGTTCATCTTGGCCTTGGAAAGTACTTCGGACTAGATGGCGCCTGGCATGGACAATGGCGGGGCCCACTCGTCGTCGAGGGAGAACACGTTCCAGATACTCGAGTGCCTGAGGTGCTCCGGCGCATTCATCAAATCCGCGACACCATGGTCGCCTATCACGACCCTGTCGGCGGTGGCGCCGGGATTGGCAACTACCAATCCACCATTGCTGGGGCCTGGCCGGAACTCGGCCTCACCCAAGACACCAGTTTCATGTAGGCCCTGGCACGTCACTCCCCGGCACAAGAACTTCCGGCACAAGACCTTCCGGCACAAGAACTTCCTGGGCGTCAACTCCGGGCTCGCTCAGGCGGCGCTCCGCTACGCTTGCATCTCGTTGAACTAGCAGCAACCCCGAAGGCCACGCATATGAATTCAGAACCGTCCACGGTTGACTTCGAGTCACTCCTTGTCGACTCGTTGCAGCGCCGAATGCGGACCATGCACGGCCTGTACTACCAAGCGGTGAATTCGATGTCGCTTGAACACGTCAATCACTTCGAGCGCGAGGGCGTCCTGCCCATTGCCTTTTCGCTCTTCCACTACACAAACATGGCTGATGTGACCTTTGGCGTGCTGGCAGGCGAGCCGGCCCTGTGGAACGCGCAATGGCAGGCCAAGGTCGCCATGGCGATCGACGATCACGGAAAGCATCGGACCGTTGCGGAGATGATTCACCAGCGAATTGGTGACTTCGAAGCGTTCAAGGACTACCAACGCGCAGTGTTTGAGCGAACAGAAGCGCACCTGGCCACCATTGACCCGAGTTCGCTGACCCGTGTGGTGATTGCGCCTCCCTACCCTCCACAGGTCGCAACCACCTACAGCGCACGATGCGCAGGTGAACAGGGAATAACAGTGCTCGACGGGTTTGAGTGTTGGATCTACCAGCACGGGCTTCGTCATATGGGCGAAATTGAACTTGCGCG
>DORQ01000273.1:2948-3985 GCA_003514205.1 Acidimicrobiaceae bacterium | reverse complement strand
ACCGGAACCATGTCGGCTCCCCGCTCACGAACCTCCGTTGTCTCCTATCTTGCGTTCCTGGCGATCGTCATGGCAGTCGGGGTCGACATTGCACTTCCTGCCTTCGACCAAATAGCGCGGACCTTCGGGATGACCAACACTGGCGGAGCGATTGCGCCAGTTGGAACCTGCTACTTCCTCGGAATGGCAACGGGCCAGTTGATCTTTGGGCCAGCGGCAGACCGTTTTGGCCGCAACCGATGCCTGATTGTTGGCATTTCGCTCGCGATCATTGGCGCCTTTGGCGCGGCAATGGCCCCCTCGTTTGGGTTGCTCCTCCTCGCACGCGGTGTGTGGGGTCTCGGCGCCGCTTCGCCCGCGGTCCTGAGAACGGCAATTGCTCGTGATCTCTTTGAAGGCGATGAGATGGCCAGCGTCGTCAGCACCATCATGGCGGTGTTTCTGATCGGGCCGATATTTGTTCCAGGCGTTGGGCAGCTCATCTTGCAGATCGGCTCCTGGAGGGCCGTGTTTCTTGCTGCAACGTTGGTTGCGGCATTCGGCCTCGTTTGGACCATTCGATTCGGTGAGACGTTGAAGCCTGAGGATCGTCGCCAGTTCGATCTCGCCAGCTTCGCTGGTGGGCTCCGCGCGGTGGCCCGAGCGAGGCCGACGGTGTGGTACATCCTGGCGCAGACCTTCACGACCGGCGCGTTCGTCATCTTCTTAGGTAGCGGGCAGCCAATCATTGATCATCAGTACCACCGCGGGTCGCAGTTTGCGGTGTATTTCGGGATCGCCGGTGCCGCCATGGCGCTCGGTCTCCTGGTCAATAACCGCTTGATTCTGCAATTCGGAGCTGCTGCAACTGCCCGAGGGGTCTCGGTGAGTCTGGTGCTGTGCGGAGCAGTCGGTCTTGGGTTGATGTTCGCCGCGCACGGTCGTCCGGCGTTCTTGGTGTGGTTCATCTGGGTGCTGGTATGCAACATGCATCTGGTGGTGCTGTCGCCCATGTGTAGCGCGTTGGCGCTGGGCCCAATGGGTGAATTGGCTGGCAC
>DORQ01000273.1:573-2753 GCA_003514205.1 Acidimicrobiaceae bacterium | reverse complement strand
GTGGATGGGTTCATCGTGAACACCACTACGCCGATGGGTGTCGGTTACCTGGGCTACGGGATTCTTGCAGCAGGCTGCGTCGTGTTGGGGCAGCGGGCTGCCGGTGTAGCTGGCGTTCAAACGGCGCCAGCTGCGACCGGCTGACCAACGCCTGAGATCACAGCGCTATCACGGCATGCTGCACCCCAGTTCTGGTAGCTACGCACAGCCCACGCAGCGAGCGGCAGATGACCTTTGGCACTGTCAGACCTCTCGCACCGTCGGTACCGTTTGAACAACCCAAAGTGGAGGAGAAGTGCCATGTTCACCGTCGGTGATGTGATGACGAAAGCGGTAGTGTCCGTTTCAACGGAAGACTCAGTTGCCCAGGTTCGAGAGACCCTGGCCCACGCCCAGGTCGGCGTTGCTCCGGTGCTCGACGAATCTGGCGGACTCACAGGAATCGTTTCGGTCGCGGATGTCGTTAACGCCTTCGACTGCCAAGTGACAAGGGTGATGTCGACAGAGCCGTTCACCCTCGCTGCGGATTCCAAGGTGCTCGACGCTGCAAAAGAGATGCTGGACCGCGACATTCACCACATCGTGGTCATGGAGAAGGGCAACATCGCCGGCATCGTGTCATCATTTGACCTGTTACGTGTGCTTGTGGGCGAAGCACGAGCAGCCTCGACTGGCGCAACCAGGAGGACCAATCCACAAGCGCACGTCGGTGACCGGATCGTTATTCGAGGTCACTCAGTCGTGGAACCCGAGCGCAAAGGCGTTATCACCGAGACGAAAGGTGCCGATGGTGGACCTCCGTTCATGGTGCAGTGGCTCGACGATCCGAACAGCACGCCCCACGAGGTTCTGTTCTTCCCGGGATCCGATGCCGAAATCGAACCGCCTGTGTCCTAGCCCTGCGTTGGAGCGATGATCATCGCTTCGAGCAGACGCTGCTGTCTTCCAGTGGCTGTCGTGATGCGCCTGTTCGCCAGCGAGATGCATCTCCTTGTTGATCACCCTCGGGAGAAGCACTGCTGCACGACCCTCGCACCCGATCTTCCATCGGACCAGTTCGAGCCGCAATGATTTCATCCGCGAGCACTTGGCCGTTCAGGTGCCAAACTGGAGGCTCAAACTCCGGGGGTGACTATGGGTGAGGCTGATGGGCTCATGGCTGAGAACGTCGACCGTGAAGCGTTCGACGTCATCGTCATCGGGGCTGGATATGGCGGGGCAACTGTAGCGGCCTTGCTGGCGCACGAGGGTCGCCGGGTCGCTCTGATCGACAAGACCCCTCGGGCTGGTGGCAAGACTCAGACGCTACAACGGAAGGGATACCGCTACGAGATGTTTGGCGCAGTGGGTATCCCGGCGTTGGACTCCAGATTTCATGAGCTGGTCGAGGTGCTCGGGATTGGTGATCGTGTGGAGTTGCTCATTCCGAGCGGTCCTCAGGCAGCGGTCCATTACCGCCCACCAGAAGGAGGATGGCGGACACTACGCTCGGCGCTTCAACAAACCGGCGAGCCTGCCGAGTTGGCGGAACTCCAGCGGGTATTCGGCGCAAGTGATGATGATCTTGGGACATTGGCCGAGTTCTACCTCGCGATGCTTGCAATGTCGGAGGAACAGATCGCGGCGTTGGACGATGTTGGCATGGTGGAGTTCGTGTCCCCCTTTGGGCTTCCCTCGGGTCTCCTCAGCCAGATCTATGCGACGTTGAACATGTTGTTCGTTGTTCCCGTGGACCGTCTGGCTGCCTCTGAGGGTGTGCTTGTCCTGCGAAACATGGTGCTTGGCGGAGCGGGGCGTTTCCACAAGGGTGGGTACGGTCACGTCGCTGAGGTGTGCGCCGAGGTGGTGGTTGAACGAGGTGGTGTCTTTCTCAGCAGCACCCGCGTGCAGCAAATCGTTGTGAATGAAGGTCGCGTGATCGGTGTTGATACTGCTTCGGCCCGTCTCCGTGCGCCGGTGGTCATCTCCAATGCAGGAGTGCAGCCCACGGTGCTGTCACTAGTCGGAGCAGAGCACTTCTCCCCTGCGTACGTTGAACGCATTCGTGGGCTCGAACCAAGTTGGGCGATCGCTGGAGTGCGGTATGTGTTTGATGCTCGAGTCTTCGATGCCGCGCTGATTCCGGTGTTCTCTGACGAGAGCTGGCTTGATTCCGCTCGTTTCGCAGCGATGGAGGCGGG
>DORQ01000273.1:0-365 GCA_003514205.1 Acidimicrobiaceae bacterium | reverse complement strand
ATCCAGGTGTTCGTTCCAGCCGATCCGGATTCCGAGCTCGTCGAAGAGGCTGTCCGGCGCGCACAAGTTGTGGTGGAGGAGCTCTATCCGGCGATCAGAAGGCACACGATCAGAACCGAACCCTACGGGCCTCGACACATTTCCCGCATGACCAGAGATTCAGTGGTGGCGGGCTGCGGTGGCGAAGCAGTTGGGATTGCACAGGTGGTGGGCCAAGTCGGCGCCGGTAAGCCCGATGCCCGAACGCCCTTGCCAGGCCTGTATTTGGTTGGCTGCGATGCTGGAGGTCGTGGTTCGGGCACCCACCAGGCAGTGGATTCCGGCTTCAATGTCGCCGGCATGGTCCGGGAGGACGTTCCGCTGCT
>DORQ01000313.1:21352-33297 GCA_003514205.1 Acidimicrobiaceae bacterium | reverse complement strand
ACCTGTCGGGCGGCGACACCCCCGGCGGCACCACGGGCGGCACTGCCGCGACGAGGGTGACGAGCTACTACGACTGGTCAACTGTTTCCGAAGACTGGAAAAACTCCGGCGTCTTCCCGGTGGTGTACGAGCAAGGCCTGAAGAACACCCTCGGCATCCTCGAACGAGTTGTGCGTCGCGCTCGACCAAAGCTCCCGGCGCAGTGAAGGCCGCGCGACTTCATCCAGGAGCCGGCCCCTCGGTCAACCTCGATGACGTGTCATCGCCACACGGGCCGATGTTGCCCACCACCGTTCAGATCGAGGTACATGCCTCCAGTGTGAATCCGCACGACTGTGGGATGATCCGCCAGCTCGCCGAGGGCGTCTATGAAAAGCCCAGTCGGTTGGTGCCGATCCGACTTGGTCACGACTTGTCTGGGATTGTCACTGCCGTCGGATCGGCCGTGAGCAATGTCGCAGTCGGTGATGAGGTCTATTCCACGACTGCCAAGATGGGAGCGTGGGCCGAGGAGTTTCGAGTTCATCACCTTCAGGTCGCCCGTCGCCCACGGACGCTCTCCCATGCTGAGTCCGCCGCCTTAGCCATGGCGGGCTCCACCGCTCGACATGTGATGCGCGTCGGCAAGGTATCTGCGACCACCTCCATGTTGGTGATCGGTGCGAGCGGGGGAGTGGGTCATCTCGCGGTTCAGATTGCGAGCAAGGTTCTCGGTGCACGAGTGACTGCGGTGACGAGCGGACGCAATGCTGACTACGTGCGCGGGCTTGGCGTTGCCGAGGTGGTTGACTACACAACCCACAACATTCGAGATCTGCCCGAACAGTTCGACGTGATACTCGACGCAGTTGGTGGTGAATCCCCAGAGTCCTGCGCAAAGATCTTGAAGCCCGGGGGCTACCTCATTGGACTTGTCGGGCACTCCGAAGAAGTGAAACGGACCATCGCCTCCACCTCGCGAGACCTCGGTTGGAGACTCCGTGGGCTTGAGGCACCGTTCCACTTTCGGACATTCCTGAACCTGCCCCGCGGCTCATATCTTCGCGAACTCGCAAGCTGGGTCGATGCTGGGCTGGTCGAAGTTGAAGTCGAGAAGACCTACGACCTCGCAGAGATCCAAGACGCCATTGATCACGTTGAGCGCGGGCGCACTCGAGGCAAGGTGGCAGTGAGCGTTCGTTGAGGAGCGACGCGCGCGAGTCCGAGGATTGGTGAAGCCCAACGGCGATACAGTTCGGCGATGGACTTTGGAATCGCATTTGCAAACACCGGACCATTCGCTGAGCCGCGCGGCGCAGTCGAATTCGCTCGTGCCGCCGAAGCGGCTGGATTCGAATCAATCTGGACCGTGGAACACGTTGTGGTTCCTTCAGGGTACGAGTCGACCTATCCGTATGATCCATCAGGAAAGATGCCTGGTGGGGAGGACTCTGCAATCCCTGACCCGCTGATTTGGCTTGCGTATGTTGCGGCGGCAACCTCGAGGATCAAGCTGGCAACAGGCATCCTGATTCTTCCGCAGAGAAACCCCGTCGTACTCGCCAAGGAGCTTGCAACGCTGGACTCAATGTCGGGCGGACGCCTTGAGCTGGGGATCGGGGTTGGCTGGCTCGAAGAAGAGTTTGACGCAATCGGCGTACCCTTCCGAGATCGTGGCCGACGCACCGATGACTACGTGGCAGCGATGAGATCGCTGTGGTCAGAGCCACGCGCCACCCATCGCAGCGAGTTCGTCGAGTTCGCCGACTGCGTCATGCGACCCCAACCCGCAGCTTCAATTCCGGTCCATATTGGAGGGCACAGCGATGCAGCTGCTCGGCGCGCTGGTCGATTGGGCGATGGGTTTTTCCCTGGGAAGGGATCCCACGAGGAACTTGCTCGAATGTTTGAGGTTGCCCGCGCCGCAGCTCGGGACCATGGCAGGAACCCCGAGGATCTTCAGTTCACCACGGGGGGAAATGGCGCGCTTGGGAGCCGAGCACTTGATGAGGTGCGTGCCCTTGCCGACATCGGTACCAACCGGGTGATCGTCCCAGCCTTCCTGTTTTGGAACAACCCAGCGGAATCCCTCGCCCACTACGGCGAGGAAGTCATCGAACGCGCCGCAGATCTCTAGTCCGAGGGTGCGACCTGCTGGCAGGTGGTGACCTTGGACTCTGTTGAGCGGTGATTTCAGCTGGAACAGTGGGCGCAACGTCGGGTCGCTGGCGGCAAGGAGGATGTGGTGGATCGCCTACACGCGTTGGATGCGGAGTTTCTGCACGTCGAGGACGATCACGCCCCAATGCATATTGCCGGGGTCTGCGTTTTTGAGAACCCTGCGCCATCACGTCAGGAATTTGCGAGCCTGCTAGCAAGCCGCCTGCACCTGCTTCCGAGGTACCGCCAGCGAATCAGACCTGTGCCCCTTGAGCTGGGTCGACCCGTGTGGGTCGACGATGAGCATTTCGACCTCGAGTACCACCTGCGGTACGCAGCACTCCCCGAACCGGGCGATCAACGCGTCCTCGAAACAATGATGGGTCGGCTGATGAGTCACCGGCTCGATCGAGCGCGCCCATTGTGGGAGGCATGGCTCGTCGAGGGATTGGCAGACAACCGGTGGGCAATCATCTTCAAGGTCCACCACTGCATGGTGGACGGTGTGGCAGGAGTTGCCTTGTTGAGCGCATTGCTCGATGTCGAGGAATCGCCGGCCTCCCTTGACGCGGAACCATGGGCGCCCAGAGGTGCTCCGAATGGACTGACACTGGTTGTGGGGGCCTGGGCCGGTTTGGCCATGGATGCAACGCGATGGTTGGTCCAGGCACCTCAGTTGGTCGTGCACCCGCGTCGAGCTGTGCAGCAGGTCGTGAATCTTGGATCTGGGCTCGGTGGATTTCTCCGTCACCTGTCAATCACAACCCCGCTCTCCATAGATGGAAAGATTGGCGCTCGACGAAACTGGGCAACGAGCTCAGCCTCGATGGCAGATATCGCCAAGGTTCGCGAACAGTTTGGTGGCACGATCAACGACGTGGTGATGGCAGCCGTCACGGCGGGATATCGAACGCTTCTGTTGGCGGCTGGGGAGGAACCCCAGGGCGCTACGCTTCGGTGCGCAATCCCCGTGTCAGTTCGAAGTGAGGACGGCAAGGGCGTCGCCGACAACCGTGTCTCGGTGCTGTTGTATGAGCTTCCTGTCCACATCGCCGATCCCGTTGAGCGTTTGAGAAGCGTGCAGGATCGGATCTCAGACCTCAAGGGCTCCCACATGGCCGATGCCGGGAAGTCCATCGCTGAGGTGAGCGATCTGCTTCCTCCCATGCTGGTTGGGGGGTTCACCAGGTTGTTTGTCCGTTCTGAACAATTGGTTGCCCAACGCGTGATCAACACCATCGCTACCAATGTTCCAGGTCCGCAGTTTCCGCTCTACTGCCTCGGCCGGAAAATGCTTGAGTACCGACCGTTCGTTCCGATTACCCAAGGGATCCGCGTTGGCACCGCAATTCTCTCCTATGACGGGAGGATGTTCTTCGGCGTGACAGGCGACTATGACTCTGATCCCGATGTTGGGCTGCTTGCCGCAACTATGGCCGAAGAGATTGGAACGCTCCGAAAGGCTGCTGCACGCCAGCGCCGCTCAAGCGCGAAGCAGCGGAAATGACCGAACCGGTTGTTCGGCTGTCGAAGCTCACCAAACGCTTCGGGCACACCACCGCGGTTGGAAACCTGAACTTGGAGGTCCAGCCTGGGGAGGTCTTGGGTCTGCTCGGCCCGAACGGTGCCGGGAAGTCGACGACGTTTCGGCTCATCCTGGACCTCATCCGCCCAACAGCTGGGACCATCTCGGTGTTTGGCCTCGACGCGACCCAGCGCGGAATCGAGGTCCGAAGTCGGATCGGCTACCTGCCAGGTGAGCTCAGTTTCCCGGCCCGACTCACCGCTGGAGAGTTCCTCGAACGAATCCGCGAGATTCGCGGGCTGGGACAGTCGGCAGACCTCGCTGCACTTGCTGAACGATTCGACCTCCATCTTGATCGCAGGATTGCTGAGCTCTCGAAGGGAAATCGCCAAAAGCTGGGGCTCATCCAAGCCTGCTTTCACCATCCCGAACTGCTCGTTCTTGACGAACCGACCTCTGGTCTCGATCCGTTCATGCAGCGCGAATTCCGAGACCTCGTGCGAGAGCGCGTTCAGCAGGGAACCACGGTGCTCCTTTCTTCCCATGTTCTCGGTGAGGTTGAGCAGATGGCAACGGCGGTGGCAGTGCTTCGGGCTGGATCCGTCGTGGTCGTGAGTCGGGTCGATGATCTGCGCACTCGAGCAGTCCGACGAGTCCGCGTGCGGTTTGCAAGCGAGCCGATAGCTTCGGACTTCCAGGGTGTCGCAGGCATGAGCGAACTCAAGGTTGAGGGACAACACATGTCCTTCATCTGGGTGGGCGAGATTGACGCGCTCATCAAACTGCTCAGCAGGTATCGGGTCATCGCCTTGGATCTTGAGGAGCCTGATCTCGAGGAGGTCTTCTTGAAGATGTATGAGCAGCCCTCATCCCCGGAACGGGATCCGAATGATGGGTGAGGTTGGCCAGCCGAAACGGTGGCTCCTGCTTCGGCACTCCTTGTGGGACCAACGGCGTGCCATGTTTGGGTGGAGCGTGGGCATCTTTGGAACTGTCACCTTGTTAGTTGCGATGTACCCGACAGTCCGCGACACCCCCGGGCTGGATGCGGTCTGGGAAAACGCTCCCGAGGGCATCAAGGCGCTCTTTGGTCTGGGTGGCACCTTGGACATCAGTTCGGGAGTCGGCTATCTCCGAACAGAGGTATTCGGGCTTACTCTTCCGTTGTTGTTGCTCGTCCGCGCTATCGGCGCTGGGGCTGGGTCAATTGCTGGGGACGAGGAGCGCGGGGTAGTGGGCCAGCTGCTGTCATTGCCAGTCTCTCGATCAAGAATTCTCAGCGAGCGGTTTCTCGGTCAGCTGATCTCCAACCTCTCGCTCGGACTACTCACGATGTGCACGATCTTGAGCGTTGCTCCACTGGTGCGACTCGACATCGGATTCTCGAGATTGCTCGCTGCCACTTCGGGGGCAGTGGTGCTGGCCACACTGTTTGGCACAACTGCCCTGCTCGTTGGTTGTGTGACCGGTCGCCGGTCAGCCGCAGTCGCAGTCAGTAGTGCGGCGGCGGTATGTGGGTTTCTCAGCGACTCCCTAGCCGGACTTTCTGACCGAGTTTCGTGGCTTCGGGTGATCTCTCCGTTCCATTGGGCCAGCCCAGGAGAGCTCATTCTCGGCGGCTCGCTCAGCGGGTTGCTCTGGTGTCTAGCGGCTATTGCCATTCAGTTCGGAGTTGCGCTCGTGGCCTTCCGGGGCCGAGATCTGAAGAACTGATCGATGCCTCGTGCAGTTTCCGGTTGGGCTGCCTTCGGCAGTTGTGACCTTCGGCCCTTTCGGAGCCACGAGTTCGGCACGAGAATCCTCGCGTGAAACACCACCACAACATCACCGAAGTAATGACCACCGACGTTCAGACAGTCCATCGAGGACAGACCTTGGGAGACGTCTGGAGCGTGTTGCAAGGCGGCGGATTCCATCACGTGCCGGTGCTGGATGGGGAAACGCCCATTGGGATGGTCTCCTCCACAGACATTTTGAAACTGGTGTACAACTACGAGGGCACCGACGATCGGATGCTCCGTACGGTTCTTGACCACGAGTTCAAGCTTGAGGACGCGATGTCGAACGCGCTGGAGACGATGAATGTCGGTGGAACGGTTCGCCGTGCAGCCGATCTCATGGCTGACGGCGATATTCACTCGGTGCTTGTCCTCAACGACGACGCCACATTGGCGGGCATCGTCACCTCTACCGACTTGTTGAGGTTCCTCCGCGACCTGCTCTAGCGGGTGCCTCGCTTGAGGCGCTCCTCGGATTGCCGCGTCTGGACCGGGCCAGGAAGCAGGCGGCGGTCAGTAGACTCAGAGCCATGACGGCTGAGCTAATGAGCAACTCGGGCCCGCGCGAAGGGCTCTGCATTGCTGGTTTGTCCAAGCGGTTTGGTGACGTCGTTGCAGTACAGAATCTGAGTATCGAGGTGGCCTCAGGCGCACTGGTCGGATTCCTCGGGCCTAATGGTGCTGGAAAGACCACGACGATGCGGTCAGTGGTGGGCATGGTGTCACCGGATCACGGCACCATTACGTGGCGCGGAAAGCCCATTGATGACGCCACTCGAACCCGCATTGGCTATATGCCGCAGGATCGCGGTCTCTACGCCCGTATGAAGGTGAAGGACCAGATCGCCTACTTCGGTCGTCTCGCAGGGCTGAGCGCGTCGGTGGCCGAGCAGCGAACTAGCTACTGGCTCGACCGACTGGGCCTCGCCGAGCGGGGAAACTCGGTCGTGCAGGAGCTTTCCGGTGGTAATCAGCAGCGCGTGCAGCTGGCAGTTGCCTTGGTGCACGATCCGGAACTGCTCCTTCTCGACGAACCATTCGCGGGTCTTGATCCGGTTGCTGCGGAGACCATGAGGACAGTGATTTCTGAATACGCTGCCGGCGGTGCCTCGGTGTTGTTCTCCTCCCATCAGCTCGATCTTGTCGAGCAACTGTGCGAACAGGTGGTCATCGTTTCCGAAGGGACACTTCTCGCCAAGGGCCGAGTGTCAGAGCTCCGATCTGCCTCTCCGCTGAGGTGGATGAAGGTCGAATGGCAAACCCAGATCGCCCAATGGGAGTCTCCCGAAGGGACGTTGCTCTCGTTTGACGGTATTCGGGCCAGAGTCCAGTTGCCGGCAACAGCGGACGTGGCCGCGTGTGTTGCCGCTGCTGCTCGCGCCGGTTCTGTGGCTGAAGTCAGCATCGAGCCCCCGGGGCTCGACGAGATTTTTGTGGAATTGGTTGGCGCTTCCCATCGTCGGGAAGAGGCCGCACAGTGATGTGGCTCATTGCACAGCGGGAACTTCAAACGCGTGGGCGCTCGAAGGGATTCTTGGTCTCGACCGGGGTGCTGTTCCTGTGTGTTGCTCTGGCCGCAGTAGTTCCCTCGCTCCTTGGCAACTCCGAACGTATTCGAACTGTCCACATTGGACTCTCGGGCTCAGGGCAGGACTTCGAGCAGGCCATCGGGGTCGGCAATGAAACCCTCGAACCCAAGGTGGTTAGGGTGAAGGGCGGCTTGGCTGAGCTGGAGGCCGAGCAGCTCGACGTGGTCTTCGACGGGCGGCAACTGACCTGGAAGGCCCTGCCTGATTTCACCCTCGATGAGTATCTGCGAGGAGTCATTCAGCAGAAAATCGTTGCCGATCGGGCAGCTGCGCTTGATCTGTCGTCCACCGAGTTGGAAGCGATCTTCCAGAAGCCGAACATTCAGGAGGTTCGCCTCGATGGCGGCGACGACGAGTTTGGGCTTCGCTTCGCGACCGCTGGAGTCTCCGGACTTGCCACCTTTCTCTTGATCCAGATCTGGGGAGCGTTCGTCATGATGGGGGTGGTGGAGGAGAAATCCTCCAAGGTGGTTGAAGTCCTGCTGTCACATGTTCGACCGTCGACACTGTTGAGCGGCAAGGTTCTGGGACTCGGCCTGTTGGCGGTCGCCCAGATGGCGATTGTGATTGCTGGCGTCGCTGCCGGTCTAGCTGCGAGCAGCGGAATTGATGTTCCAGCGGGTGTTTGGAGCACTATTCCGCTGCTTGCGGTGACCTTTCTCCTCGGCTTCGGCTTCTATGCAACAGCGTTCGCGGCAGTCGGAGCGATGGTCTCGCGGCAAGAGGACGCTCAATCTGCCCAACTGCCTGTCCTGTTCCCGTTGATGCTGGGCTACTTCATTGCTTCGTTCAACATTGGTTCGCCTGATAGTCCTCTTGTCGTCCTCGGCTCGTTCCTGCCGTTTACCTCGCCGGTGCTCTTACCGTTCCGAACCGCAATGACTGACGTCCCGCTGTGGGAGATCCTCGTGTCACTCGGAATTCTCGGCGCAAGCAGCGTTGTGATGCTTCGAGTTGCCGCCAGGATCTATCGGTATTCCCTATTGCGGAGCGGAGTACGAGTCACCTGGCGCGAGTGGTGGAGGAATCGAAACGAGGCCAGCCTTTAGGCGGCGTGCCAAGCTGGTGCGATGCTTCTCAATCCTCGATATGGCGACAATCCGATCCTCGCGTTGTATGGCGAGCCCTCAGCCATTCTGGCGCCACTGATTTCCCAGCGTCGACGGTTGGAAGTCACGCTTGCGGCGATGGCGGAGGCCGATTGGGCTCACCCGAGTCGTTGCGATGGGTGGAGCTGCCTCGATGTGTTGATACATCTTGAGAGTACAAATGCATTCTGGACTGCCTCGATCACGGGAGGGCTGAAGGGAACTCCGACTCAGTTTCTCGCGAGTTTTGATCCTGTGGCTTCTCCAGCAGCGCTTGTCGACGGTGCCCGTGGAGTGTCCGCTGATGTTGTGCTCGCCAAGTTCCTGGCTTCGAACGAAGCGTTGTTCGATGTGATCGAACCTCTCACTTCCTCGGAGTGGTCAATGCTTGCCGAGGCCCCACCCGGGCACGTGTCGATCAGTGCAGTCCTGCACCATGCGCTCTGGGACAGCTGGATCCACGAGCGCGATATCTGCTTGCCGCTAGGACTCACTCCGAGTTCGGAGTCAGATGAAGTCGCTGCTTGCTTGATGTATGCGGCGGCACTGTCAGGGGCGGCGGCCGCGAGTTCAGGTCGCCCAGTCGAGGGTATGTTTCGGGTCCGCTCGGAGAATCCGGAGGTTCAACTAGTTGTGGAGATCGGCGAGTCGGTCCGCCTTCGACAGGGCGATTGGTTCGACGAGCATCGCGAGGCAGGTGGCATTGGTGTGACGGTTGCCGAAACAGCGGCGGTGTTCGAACTCGCTGGTGATGCAACAGAGCTCGTGGAGGCATTGAGCGTCCGCGCTCCATTTCCTGCGGCGATTCCCGAGGAAATCAGTTGGATGCTCACCGGCGTCGCCCGGCTCTTTGAGGCGGAAGAGGCCACTCACTCGTTGAGAGGGCCTGGCTGAGCTTCTCGACCGCTTCTTCACAAGACCATGACCTGCGCCCTGGGGTGATTCGCGACGCTGCACTCATGGTGATTTCGAAGGCAACAACGACAACGACACGACAACGAGGGCGGATCGCAGCGGGATCGAGGTGGCTCCGCACTGGGACCCACTGGTCAATGTGGGCCGCCCTCGCAGTCTCTGGGGTACTACTTGGCACCATTTCAGCTGGTTGGACCCCAAGCCCACGGGTCATCGCTGCCCAGGGCCTCATGCCGGTGTTCAGTTTGGTGGGCTGTGTTGCGGCGATTCGCGCAATGATCAAGCGGGACGCCGGCGCTGTGCTGCTGGGAAGCTGGGTGCTCGTTGGCTCATTGTGGCATCTGGGTCCTGCAATGCTGGCTGAATCGGCGCCACGCTGGGTAGCTGGTGCTCCGCAGATCAGGGTGCACAGCATCAACCTGAATCGCAATAACCCCGACGTAGCACCGGCCTTTGCTGCCGCAAGGAAATCGAACGCCGATGTGGTGATCCTTCTCGAGTATGTGTCTCGGTTTGATTCGGAGCTCAAAGCCTCGGGTCTCCTTGACCGGTACCCGACAATGGTGCGAGATAGCCACACGGATACTGATGTGTTGCTCACCAATCTCCCGGTGGTCAGAACCGAGGTGGCACATGCGGGCGGGAGGCCCTATCCAATCGCAGCGGTGATGGCTGGCGGACGGGAGGTCACGGTGGCTGGGGTCCACCCTCAGTCTCCCTACCAATTCTCGACACTGTCCCGGTGGACTGAGAACACCTCGGGAATCGCCACAGCCCTTCAGGGGGCCGAGTCGGCGATTGCGGTGGGGGATTTCAACTCGACCCTGTGGAATCGCCCATTCCGCGAACTTCTCGACGCGGGATTCGTCGACGCGAGTGAGTATCTCGGCGAGGGACTCGTGAGGACGTGGGGGCCCCGTCCCGTTGGTCCCTTGGGCAATCTCGACCTGTTGGGTATCGATCACGCGATCTCCAAGGGAGCCCTCGTTCCCCTGCACTTCGCTACTAGCTATGTCCATGGGAGTGATCACCGATCGATTTCGGCAACCTTCGCCGTCCGGCCTGTCACCTCGTCATGGTCTGCCCGGATCGTCAGAGCGAACGGTTCGTGCTTCCTGTCGCAGGCGCCCCCGGGGGTCTTCGGATGATTCAACTTGCTCTGGGCACGCATGGTCACCACCCAGCTACCATGCTGGCTGAGTCGGATCCACCTTGGATGTGACCCATGAGGCTCTTTGGGGGAGTTCGACATGAGATCAACACGTTTGTTTGCCTTCGGGTGTGTGCTTGCTGCTTCGGCCCTGACGGCCACGGCCTGTCCTGGGCCACCGGCGCCAACATGGTCAACTGCGGTACCACTCACCGCTGGTAGCGGTGTCACCATTGGCAACGACTGGGCAGTGGGCTCCTCAAGTTCGTCCGACGGCAACATCGTGGCCTTCACCTCTTTCGCCTCAAACCTGGTCGCAGGTGACACGAACGGCGCCTCGGACCTCTTCATCCGAGATCGTCAGGCTCAGAGCACCGTCCGGATCGCTCAGAACGTGCAGGCACCCCCGAGGATCAGCAAGAACGCGAGATACGTGGGGTACCAAAGCCCAGCGGGGTTCAGCGTCTTCGACCGAACCACCAGCACTGTCCAGACCTGGACCGATCTGCCCGGTGCGGCTGGCCCCAGCTCACCGTTGGTGTCAGACGACGGTTTGTCCGCGGTATACGGCGTCGGCCCGAGCTTTGGTGGCTTCTCCACGGCATGCCGCGTTCGAGACATGACCACTGGCGTGATCGTCAGTTGTCCGCCGGGCAACGGCGACGGTGGAACACCTGGCTTGCGTGCGGTGAGCGACAATGCGCGCTTCGTTGTCTACAGCTGGTCTGGATTCAATGGCCCCTCACCGACGCGGTTGTGGGACCGTGCCACCAACACAGTAACGATGCTCCCAAGCACGTTCCTCTCTTTCTTCACGGCTGGCATTTCTGACGACGGCCGCTACTTGACGACTCTCGCGGCTGGCGCCCTTCCAAACTCCTACGTTGGCGCTCGAATTGACCTTCAGACCAACACGATCCTCAACATGGCTGCCAACCCGGCAAGTAACGCGTTCAGCACCAGCATCTCGCCGAACGGGCGATACGTTGGAATCAACACTGAGGCCGCGTTGTCTGCCCTGGACACCAACGGTGTGGGTGACATCTACGTGTGGGATACCCAGACTGGCACACTGCGATTTCCGGCACTCACGCCCGCGGGTGGGGCGATACCGGAGCGAACCGAGATATGCCCAGGATCGGGAACCCTGCTTGACGACGGATCGACCTGTCTGAGCACAACGGGCGCCTTGGACAGCACCGACCAGAACCTACAGACGGACCACTATCGACGGTAGTACGGTCAGCCACCACAGTCGGGTTGTCCGGCACGGAAACGGGGAGTGCAGTGACTCAAACAACGGTTGTGCAATGTCGGGAGTGCGGCACAAAGAACCGAATCGCGAACCTTGCATCAGGCCGCCCGCGATGCAGCACATGCCACAGCGATCTGCCATGGTTGGTGAACATCGCCGGCGATGAGTTCGCAGCGGTGCTTTCGAGTTCGAAGCTCCCGGTTTTGGTTGACTTGTGGGCGCCGTGGTGCGGTCCGTGCCGGAGCATTGCTCCACTCTTGGAGGCGCTGGCCGTGGACTATGCGGGCAAGATCCGGGTGGTGAAAGTCAACGTGGACGAGGCCCCCGAGGTGTCGGCGAACTGCGGGGTGCAGGGCATTCCCACAATGATGATCTACTCGGGCGGAGTGGAAGTCAGCCGACAAGTCGGAGCGCTGCCAGGCAACGCACTGCGTGCCTGGGTGGATTCGGCGCTCACGTCGGCATGATCGCCTCGGCGATCCTGCCGACTCAGGCGAAGCCGCAAC
>DORQ01000313.1:14315-21162 GCA_003514205.1 Acidimicrobiaceae bacterium | reverse complement strand
AACTGAACAGCGCAACTGAACAGCCGCAACGGAACTGGCCTAGAGCGAGAATGCTTCTCGCCTGCGATTGAGCGCGATGGTGAGGCTGATCGTCAGGAAGAACGCCACGAGTGATGCGCTGAGACCGAGCTCGGTCTGGAGCGCTTCAAGCCCGATTGGTTCGTCGATGACCCGCTTCAGTGCTCGCAGCGGCCAATAGATCGGCGTGAATCGCTGGATGCTCGTGGCCCAAGCGGGAAGGAACTCGTTCAGTGTCAGTCCGCCGGCGAGCGCGGTGAGTAGCAGGCTTCCGGCATAGGCCACGACGTTGAAGATCGCGTTCGAAGGGGAGAGCGTGTACACGAACCATCCGAATGCTGAGATGACAGCGGCGAGCACTACCAGCGAGCACAGCAACGCGAGTGTTGATCCAGCGACGCGAAGTTCAAAGATCCACCCTCCCAGGCCGACAATGACGAGGAGGACGAGCAACTCGTAGAGGAAACAGACAAGCGCCTTGGCGGAGAGAATACGTCGTGGTGTGGCTCCGTACGTTTGCAGCCGATGCCAGGTTCCGTTTCCCCACTCCCCAAAAGCGGTGTACCCAAAGAAGATGAGATTCACCAGGCCAAATAGGGTTGCCATTCCTGGAACCACCTGCTCGGCACCATTCGCCTGAGGTCGTCCACGAAGCGAAAAGATGAGATCGAACCCGTGTTGCGCGCAGGCAATGAATACAAATGGCAGAACGAGAAAGATCAGTCGTGGCACCGCGGTTTGGCGGACCCGACGGATCTCGTGGCGCACCAATGGCCAGAACGTCGTGGTGCGTCCGCTTGCGTTCCTCATGTGGCGAGTCATTTGGCGAACCCAGTCACTGCTCGCTCTGGGTTCCAGCACAGCGTTGCAAGAATGCCGAACAGGACTGCAAAACATGCGAGTACGCCAAGCTCGCTTCCAACTGCGCTGAGACCAGCGTCGTCGAGAAACACCTTTCGAAATCCTCGCAGCGCCCAGTAGACCGGCGAGATCGGCGAGAGATCCTGCACGAGATCCGGAAGGAGCGCGTACGGAATGATTGCGCCGCCGAGAACTGACATCACTAGGCCACCACCGATGCACCCTGCATCCACCACCGCAGTGGAACGGCTGAGGTTGAAGACCATCCACGCGAACCCGATGGCGGCGCTGATCGTCGCTAACACTAGGCAGAGAAGCGCGAGGTGAGAAGCCGGCAACGGAAGACCCAGAACGAGATGGGCCCCGCCCACAAGCATGGCGAGGAGCACGAAGCAATGCACAGCCCAGGCCAGCGTTCTGCCCAGGACGAACTCGGAGGGCCTCATGCACGAGCGCACTCTGTCGCTCGTGCCCCAGGTCTGGTCACCGAAGTGGAGTACACCGAGATGACTCATCGAAATGAACGCGAAGGTGGCCGCCTGGCCGGGCACGATGACCTCGGCTCCGTTGGCTTGCCCATACCCCTCGACGATATGAAGGCTCGCCGCGAAGGTGTCTCGTAAGAGACTCATAATGACCAGTGGGACCGCGGCCAGGGTGAGGAGCGGAACGATCATCGACAACTCAAGTCGGAGGGTGAGTTTGGTGATGAGCAGGATCCTTCTGAACTTCTGGTTCATGTGGGTCCGCTCAGGCGCTCGCGGTGAGGTCGCTGGAGGTGTCAGTGGGGGAGCGAGTGCTCTCGGCGGTCAGGCTGAGGTAGATCTCGTCAAGTGAGGGGCGGAAGATCTCGACGCCGACAAGCCCCGGCCGCGCATCGAGGTGGGCTCGCATCGCTGCGGCGGCGTCGTTTTCGGGATTGTTGGTCTCCTCCGATGTGGTGGTTCCATCGTCGAATCGAAGAACGAGTTTGGTGGAGCCGAACGTTGAGATGAACTCCGAGACAGTGCCCTCGGCCTGCACCCGCCCAGCGTTCAACAGTGTTACGGGTGCATCGAGCGTCTCCACCTCGGTGAGATAGTGAGTTGCGTACAGCACGGCGGTTCCTCGCCGCGACAGCTCCGTCACCACATCGAGCACTGCCTCCCGAGTTGTGGGGTCAACCCCAGCAGTTGGCTCGTCGAGGAGAACTACGGCCGGGGTTCCGAGCACCGCAATTGCGTTGTGAACACGGCGTGCTTGGCCTCCACTCAGTGTCGAGACGCGTTGGTTGAGGAAGTCTCCTAACAGAAAGGCTTCTGTGACACGCGAGACCTCGCTGAGAGCTGCGTGTCTTCTGAGTCCGCGGAGCTCGGCAAACAACTGGAGGTTCTGTCTCGCCGTGAAGACGGGGTACAGCGCAACCTCTTGGCTTGCATAACCGATCTCCGTGCGAGCTCGCTCGCCCGATGGCGAGTCAAGGTCGATTCCGTTCAGGGAGATCGTTCCGGAATCAAGAGACTGAAGTCCCACGATGCTGCGGACCAGCGTTGACTTGCCGGCACCGTTGGGGCCGATGAGCGCCCGAATCGACCCGGACTCGATTCGAAGGCTGACCTGATCTAGTGCCGGACGAGCGGAGTTTGGGTAACGCTTTGAAACTGCATTGATATCGAGCACGTGCGCTCCTAGTTCGCCCGAACCGTGCCGAGCCGTTCGGAGCGACGGATTCGTCGCTGTCGCACGGTGTGGCCGGGTCGCGTGGCCGCGAGTCTGAGTAGTGAGGCTGCAAGTTCGCCAGCCCGGCGCACAACCAGGGTGGGGGTGATCTGCACAGCGAGCAGCAATTGATCGCCACGATCAGAATCCACGTGGGTCGCGAAGTAGGTATCGATGTCGCTCGTGCCACTTTCAATCAGGACTTTCGGACCAGCGGCACCAGTCCGTCGAAGCACTCCGGTCGCGAGATCGAGATCCCCCTCCGATCCAATGAATCTCGCGAATGTTCGCGCGCTCTGAACGAGTTGCTCTGTGGGCCTCGAGTCGCTGCCGATCTGGGGATACACGTAGCGACCATCAGACACGAGCTTGCGGATTGCTTGAGCTCCGAGCGGGTTGAAGAACCGGCCGGCCATCACGAATGGACGACCATGGAACGAGCGAACTGCATCGATGAACATGCGGGTTCCAAGGTGATATCCGATTCCAATGCCCTGGGAGTCGCTGCGGACCACTGCAGTCATCGCGTGAAGGATTCTTGTGCCATCGACCTCACGCCTACGGACGGACGCGAAGCCCAAGACTCGTCCGTTCATTGAGGCAATGGCAACTCCATCGGCCTCTCGGAGGAGGGCACGAGCCTGAGCCCACATCTCCTCGGGCCACGTGGCTCCCCCAACCGTCTCGCCGCCAGTGATCGCGTCAAGATAGATCTCTTGAAGGGAGGCGTAGATTTCCTCAGTCAGGTACCCCTGGACGGCCGAATTCCCTCGAACAAATGTGTATGAGGGCCGATTGGTCGCCGTCATGAATCTGAAGCCGTGCTGAGGGCCAGGTCGAGGCCACCTTGGTCTGACGCGGTCTGGTCTGAGGAGCGGTTTGGATCAATCCCCGCGTTCTGAAGCGTTGAGCTGAAAGCTCCCACGAGGGCTGCTTTCCTGGCGGGCCACAGTCCAGCGAAGCTTTCGGCGAACCGGTCATGCCACCTGCCATCTACGGAGATGGCCGCGAGGATGCTTGGATTGAGTTGAGCGGAGTGCAACACAGTATCGGGGTAGTCGCGAAAAAGAGCTCGCTGTAGCGATACTCGAGAATCTAGGAGACTGATGAGCCAGTCGGGCTGGAGTACCACTAGGGCCTCGACGAGCATCGGCTGAGTCACGGCGAGCGTGTACAACGTGGGATCGTCCAAGCCATCGAACAAGTGAGGTTCCGAGAGGAACTTCTGAAGGTTGTCGCCGCCAAGTGTGTCCCGGAGCTCGAGGCCCATTGCCGCCTTTTCATCCGCGAGGTCGAGGTCGGAATCTGGGCACATCGAATGCAGCGTTTGGAAAAGCTGCTCATAGCTGGCAGCTGCAGTGGAGAGATGCGACGGCACGTCTGCCATTCGAATCTGTGAGGTTCCGGCGTCAATCAGCGGGCTGTCTGAAGTGATTCCAATTGTTCCGTCGGCGACGATGAGTTGCTTGAGCAAGGTTGGCGTGAGTTCGGCCGCGGAGTCGGCGAGCTCACGATTGGTCGATGCAGCGTCGATAACTGGAGCTACAGCCGTTGCGAAGCGCTGCGGGTAGTCAACAATGACGGATTGCAGCACCACTCGGAGGTTCGTGGCCTCTTTCATCGATGTTGACGCCTCGACGAGAAGCTCTCGTATCGAGTTCTGCGAGGACTTGAACCTTGAACAAATATCGGAGCTGGTTGAACCGTCGGTCCCTTGTCCCGATGATTCTGCTGGCGAACCCAGAGAACCGGGAATGCTCTGATCGCTACCGGATGCGGAGGTCCGTTCGGTTGAGGAACTGGACTGCTGAGATGGATCGGAGTTCGCCCAGGCCCCACCGGCAAACAGAAGTGCCCCAGATGCAAGGGCGACTGCTCCGATCGCGACAAGTCGTCGAGGATTCCGACCAGGATGTGATGACGTCTCGTTGCCGACTTTGAGCCCGGCTGGAGTTCCGATGGCAGCCACCAACTCGGCCGCAGTTGGACGGAGCGTGGGATCAGGGTTGAGGCATTGTTCAAACAGTGAGCAAATGTCACTCGAAGCACTAGCGATAGCCAGATCATGAAAAGAGAAGCGCCGATTTGTTGCCGCAATCACGGCTGCGGTGACCGGAGTCTCGGTCGCCAGGTTGAGTGGATCGTGGCCAGCGAGCAACGTCCAAATTGTGGCGCCGAATGAGTAGATGTCGGCCCCGGAAGTAGGTTTCGCTCCGTCAAGCACCTCGGGTGCAACAAAGGGGAGCGAGCATCGCAGGTCATCCAACGTCGGAATGGTGTCGCCTATCCGCTTCGAGGAGTCGAAGTCGCACAAACGAATCGATCCATCGCTCGCGATGAGTACATTTGAAGGCTTCACGTCGCAGTGCAGCAACCCTGCGCTGTGGACGGCATCAAGTGCACTCGCTAGCTGCCGTGCGACCTCTCTCGCAGCGGGAAATTCCTCGGGACTGGAGAACTGGTCCAAACGAAGTCGCCCGTTCGTGGCAAATTCGAGTGCCAGAAAGGGGAAGCCGTCACTGGTAATTCCGGTCTCGTAGAGGGAAATGATGTGGGGGTGTTGCGACACCTTCGCGAGAGTCAAGGCCTCTGAGTCTGTCTCGGAAGGATACAACGCCCTTCGGCCAAATTTGACCTTGAGTGCGACGTCCCGACCGAGAGCACTTTCACGTGCGCGAAAGATCACTGAACCTGCACCGGAACCTACAACCTCAATGAGCTCATACTTTCCGGAGGAACTGAGACGATCAGCAATAGATTCAACATCGACCCTGCCGGCCGTGAATTCGCCCCCGAGAACTACTCCCACGGAAGTGACGGTACCATTCGTTCCGCCCTGTGAAGCAATGAAGTTGAGGGGCACTAGTCCCCATTGCAGTCGCTGAGAATGGCAGTGATGTAGTGCGCTTGCGGCCGTTGGGCAAGCACTGGATCTGTTACTTCGTGCTCGCTGTCATTGGCCGCAACTCGAGCATCCGTAACAGCGTGTCAGGCACGACCGGTTGCAGTGGTTCGGCCATGCTGGGGCGGGTGTTGAATCTGCGGTCAATCACCGAGCCGAAGCCAGCTTGGTCAGCAAGCTCTCGAAGCCCTCGCGAATCCGAACTCTCGGCTCTTGCCGAATCAAGGGCGAGTTCCGAAGTAGTTGAGCCGCCCAGCGTTGCATCCGGTCCAATCTGAGTTGAATCGGATGGCGGCCCGAGTTCGCTCGGCCCAGACAGCTTCGTGTCATCGAGCGGATCCCAGACAATCTGACCCTTGGCCTCGATTGCTCCGGGCGTGCATCCCCAGCCCCATGGGCGAGCCTGGCCGACCTGGTCAACGGGAAGAGAGCATGAGTTCGGGTTGATCCATTCTGCCAACCATGACTCAACCAGCGTGGGTCGGGAGGTGGTGCCCACAGTGAACAACGGTCCCGGCGTGAATGCAGTTCCAAATGGCAGGTCTCCGGATGCAGTTGCGAGCCCGCAACTGCCCGAGTCGTCGGTGTTTCGACCCGCCGAGACGGGCAGAACTGCCACATCACAGTCTCCCTCGAGCGCGTTTGCGCGTAGCCAGAAGGCGCCGAGTGGGTCGATGTCGGCGAGGGCGGCACCGTTTGGTGCGGTGTTACCTGCAACAGTCGTGTGGGTGAGCTGAAGCCCTCCCCACAGTGCGATTCCGCCTCCCGAGTTGGTTGCAACATTATTGAGTACGGAGGTGTTTTCGATCTTCGCCGCGCCTGTGAACCCCGAACCGTCTGTTGCGATCCCGCCGCCCATGTGGGCGGAGTTTGCGTCGAACTGTGACGCTGAGATTCGGAGGTCTCCTGGTGGCGAGGTTCGCGAGTAGTGATCCAGCCCACCGCCGGAATAGTTGCCGCCGGAGCCCGCTGCGTTGTCGACGAACAGCGACTTGTCGATGGTGGTGACACCTTGAGCGAAGGCACCTCCTCCATAGGTTCCTGCTGTGTTCCCGAGAAACGTCGAGCTCTCAATGTTGAGCAAGGCGGGGAGCGTTACTGAACTGTCAATCGGTTGAGCCATCGCGCACAGTCCGCCGGCGTAGTACTGGGCTGTGCTCTTGGTGACCTGTGATCGAATGAGGCTGAGGTTCCTGGTAGCAATCGCTCCACAAGCTCCGGCGTCGGAACCGGTGAAGGTTGAATCTGAGATCACTGAAATCGCACCCAACGACGGGTTGGAGAAGGGGAACGGATCGCCAACGAGATAGGCATCGCCGCCCCACCACGAGGCGGAGTTCTCCTCAAAGGTCGTGGCGGAGATGGTGC
>DORQ01000313.1:11035-14047 GCA_003514205.1 Acidimicrobiaceae bacterium | reverse complement strand
TCGAAGCGGTCGCCAATTCCGCCTCCATCGTCGGAGGCATTGTTGGTGAAGCTGGATGCGACGGCCCAGACGAAGTTCGCGGCGATCCCGCCACCAGTTGCTGAGGGGACGACACCAGGATTCGGTGCGTCCTGAAATGCTCGGTTCTTGTCGAACCAGGCATTGATCACGACGACTGGGCCCATCGATTCGATTGAGCCGCCGCCAGCATTGTCGGGAGTAGGCCATTGAAACTCGTAGTAGTCGAGCGCAGCGTCACCATTGGTGAGTTTCACATTTCGAATGGCAAGCGCGGCAGTGTCCAAGTTGTCGAGATGGCGGTCCTTGCAGCGTGTCGTGATGATTGGCTGGGCTCCTGTCCCGCCGTCGATGAAGAGCCAGTTCGTATCCCAGTGGTCGAGATCGCCCCAGCGGTTCTTCTCCTCAGGGCCGTTCGAGCATCGGGTGAGTGTGTAGGTCATGCCGGCTGCCAACAGGATGGTGGTGTCGGTCTGATCCAAGTTTGCCTTCTGAACGGCTTCTCGAAGTGAGGTCTTTCCGTCGAACGGATTCATCGAATCTGCCGTTGTTGTGACCTGAATTGTCGTTGCAGCTGAAACCGGTGGTGCAACTCCAATCGACAGGCCTGAGGCAACTGCCGCAACTGTGAGGGCGACCGCTGCCGGTCGTCTGAAGGGCCCCCGCCCATGCCTTGTGATCACGTTGTTCACACCTCTCCCCTCGGTCGTCTCGATGAGTCTCGAGGCGCTCCTCAGTTCTATTGAGGAAAATCCGGTTGTACGACCGCGAAATTCAGCGTTTCATGCCACTAGCTCTAAATGGGGGAGACCTGATGGTTGTCGGCAATGTGAGAGTGAGAAATGCCAGAGTGCGAAACGGCGTAGGAGGACTGGTACTTGTCAGTTCCCTGGTTGGAGCGCTTCTGGTTCCGATTCCGGCTGGAGCGGGCGATTACAAGGCTCAGGAGCCGGTAGTTGAGCTTCTCGGTTTTGCCGAGCGCCTGCTGTCGGATCCGGCGCTCCAGGAGAGGATCGACCCAGAACACCGCGAGGAGGTGCTCGCCAACCTGAAACAGGACCTGGCAGATCCAGAGACTCGCGCCGCCCTTGAGGCCGACCTTGGTGAAGCCGCTCGTGATCCATCGGTCGCGACAATGCTGTCGCTGGCCTCACAGGTAGCTGATGGGACTGTTGACAAGGCAGAACTCAACGCTTGGCTTGATTCGAATCCTTTGCCCCAGGATCTGCTCGAAGAGGGAACGCCTCCCGCCGACATCGAGAAGTTGTTGGCGGACGTTGTGGATGAAGCCCGCGGCGCCGATGATGGTAAAGATCCCAAACCCGCGAACTCGGAGGCCGACAACTCCGACGCCGCTGCAGATACTCAGTCTGCGCCGCCAGAGCAACCACGTAGTGCGGAGTCAAGCAGTGCAGACGAGAGTGCCCCAGCAGCGAAGAACGGCACAGTTCTCGGCAGTGCAGACGAGGTTGCCATCACCAATAAGCCTGGCGGAACCCTGTGGCCATGGAAGAAAGGAATTCCTGACAACTGGGTCGATCGCTCGAAGGACCCAGAGTACGCCCCGTGGCCAGCATCGAATACGACCAACGTTGCCACTACAGAGGCGCAATGGCTTGAGGCCGAAGCGGCAGCGAGTTTGGCCGGACCTGCTCAATCTGGACAGCAATCGGCAAAGCGAGAGGGTCCGTTCAGCGAGATCGGCCCAAAGGACAACCTCAAGAAGCGCCTCGACCCTTGTATTCCGTCGGTGCACTCCGGTACTTCCTACGACGCGCTGCACATCGCAGCTCCAACCGACATCCCCGCCGATGAGGCCGGGGCCCGACTGATTACGCCAAAGACAGGAACGGTGCTGTCGGATCGTACGGGTGCGTCGTATCCGTCGCGGAAGACCTACGACGGCAAGGCAGTCACACGGATCAATCCGGTCACGCACCAGGAGGAACTCCTGGTCCAGGCTCATGTGCAATGGCAGCCTGGGTACAACGCCCTTCACAGCCGTCCTGACGATGTGTGGAACAGTGATCCCGCTCCCCAGATTTGGATTCGGGGGCTACATCAGCAGAACTGGCAGATCTTCCGGGCATGGCCCGAGGACATCAGCTCGCTGACTGCTCCATGGCGAAATGTTCATGAGGACACGGTCAAGTTCTTCTGCTACGCAGATGACGCCGGGAAGAAGTATGACAACCGCGATCCCTTCAACATCTCGCTTCCTTGGTTGGGGAGCCCATGGGACGGGCTCGCCTACCCGGAGGCCACCGGTCCGAGCCGCGGAATTGCTCAGGCATGGATTCCAATGACCTCAGCGATCAAGCCAGGCTTCGAGGTTCGAGTGATTTCGCGCACCTTCGACTACCGCGAGCCCGGAGCGGATGATCCATATGATCGCCTTGGCCGAAATGACCCCGACTTTGCCGAGACTGCGGCGCAGTGGCTGAACTGGGGTGCCGACAATGCAACGATTCTCATCGGTGCAGAACCAAAGCGCGCTGACTCGAACCTCACTGGACACACGGTCTTCTCCGAGACGGAACTGTTCGTGGATGATGGGGTCATCGTCGACGACAATGGGCTGGCCGACGATATTGAGACGCCGCTTCGTGGAGCGCTTGCCTCAGTTGGATCAAGTATCTCGTCGATCAGCGGGAAGAATCTCGGCAGTCTGGGGCTGCTGGGAACCTCCATGAAGGTGCTGCTCGCCGCCTTGTGGGGCTATGTCAACTGGGTGGATGTCAAGACTCAACCCTACGTCGAGATGTACATCGGCAAGTCGCCGGTCCATGGACCGATTCAAACCAATGATGAACGGACGCTGCGGATTCACGCGAATCTTGGAACGTACCGAATGCGAGCGACCTGGGGATCTCTCAACATCCTCAAGAACTGCACTGGCTGGGCATCCATGACGGCCTACGCCAATGCGACGGCCTGGCTCGACAACGACCTAGTAGCTCTGTATCCGCAGGTGCGCCTCGATGACTACAGCGT
>DORQ01000313.1:5296-10848 GCA_003514205.1 Acidimicrobiaceae bacterium | reverse complement strand
TGGTCGTACTGCACCGTGATGTGGCAGGTCATGTTCATGTTGCTCGACTCAGCGGACTCACACAGCATCTTCGGGTTCAACCTGAACAATACGGTCGTGACGAGCGTGAACAATGCGGTTGGGCCGATGTTGCGGGATACGGTACGTCTGCCAGCACCATCGATTCCAGCACTTGGCACAGCATCAGTGAGTTCATTGTGGAACAACACCTGTGATGCGAGGAACGGGCAGTGGTTCAACAGCATCGCTGTCACTCCGAACTGTCAGGGAGGAGATGTTTCTCTGACGGACGACGGAATCGAAGCGGGGCTCTACGCCTTTGTCAACGATTCCTATCCACTTGGCTTTCAACCGCGATTCCCCTACGTGTACCGCTATGACGACCAGAGTGTTGGGGCGATCACCAGAACACACCGCGACACGAGTTGGACCGTTCGTGACTTCGGACTCGTGGTAGAAGACACCATGATGAACTCGATTCTGCGGGCACTGGTTGAAGGCTCATCGAGCGGCGTTCGAAACGGAATTCTTGACCTGAATCCGTCGGGATGGGCGAACACCGTGAGCCTGGAGGTGCATCCGAAGGTGGCGCCAATCATTGCTCCGATTGCAGGGCAGACCGTGAATGAGATCTCATTGATTATTCCGGACCTCGAAATTGGAGTCATCTGGGACGGCGGTACTGCGACCGGTCGGATCACCTACTCAACGACGCTCATCGCCCGAGTCGGGATCGTGACTGATCCCGCTGGCAAGGTCAGCCTGTCGTTGTCCATTGATCCTCCACAGCTTCTCCTGAAGGATTGCCCGGCCGCCGATTCTGGACCGACATTTGCAGCCCTCACACAGCTCTGCAACTGGGTGGACCTCACCAACTTCGATGGAGTAACCACTCAACCGGACATCACGGTGCAGGTCGGAACGGAGACCTGGACACTCGATATTCCAGCGGCTTGGAATGATCTCGTTTCAAACCTCAACACGGAACTCTCGAACCAACTCTCAGCACCAATTCTCACGACGGCCCCAGATGTTGGGATTGGCAAGATCACCGGTCTTGGGTTCCAGCGCTGGGGCGCCCACCTCTCCTTCTATGGGGACGTGGTCCCTAAGTAGTTGCCGTTCTGTAGGTGCACAGGCCTGGGGTTCTGTGCGCCTACTACTCCCTGTGCCCGTCGACGAGCGTGGCGCGCCCGTCGCGCTCTGCAGTCGTTTCGCCGTCGTCTGTTGACGCAGTCGGCGGGCACAGCAGTGATTGCTCCAGTGCAACCACAGCGGGAAACAACAGGTTGTTCTCCTTGTGGATATGCAAGTGAGTGTCCCGTTCCAGTTCGGCGAGTGCCGCGAACAAAGCGGTGTAACTGGCGCAGCCATCGGCAGGGGGTTGGTAGTGGCTCGTCACGGATCGCAGTTCGCTGAGGAGCGCGCCCGCCGCTTCGTGCTCAATCATCATTCTTGAGATGGGGTTGCCGATGGACCCGCAGTGAAGCTGCGGCGACTCGTGCGCCGAGCTGAGTTCACGAATCATTGGGAACAGAATCTGCTCCTCTTTGGCGAGGTGGGGCTCAAGGTCTGCTCGAAGTTCCCCATACAGCTCGGCGATGTGATCCAACTCCGGATGACGGTCGCGATGCACAGTAGCGACTTTGTAAGCGAGTGCCTCGATGCGGTCGAACTCGCTGCGAAGATATCGATGGTGAGTGTCCTCAAGGTGATCCACGAGCTCGGTTGGAGAGAGCGACGCCCAGTCGGTGGATGACTCCGCTCCATCCTCCACCGAGCTGAGGTCGTTGAGTTGACGCTCAATGACCTCGAGTTCGATTCCCTTCTCACGACAGGCATCTCGAAGCGTTGCGCCGCCGCCGCAGCAGTAGTCGAGTTGAGCCGCTTCGAAGATCCTCGCCGCCTCGGGATGTTGGTTGACGCATTCGCCAAGCGTCGAGTCGCCGTTGATACTGCTCATAGCGATGGATCTCTCTTCTCGTTGGGGGTGTTTGTGGCAGCGGATTCGGCGCGTTGTCGTTGGCGCCAATGTTCCTCAGCGGGTCCAATCACCGTGATCGCCCGTTCTGGGCAGACGGTGGCTCCGATCCATGCTTGGAGCGCAAGTGAAGACGGCACTTCCAAGAGGTGCACATCGATCATCCCTTCATCGTCCAACTCGTACACATCGGGCGCGAACCGATGGCAGTTTCCGTAGCCGAGGCACAGGCCAGGATGAGCCTTGACTCGAACGCCCGGTTCATCCTGCAGCGAGTCGCGTTGGTGGTTCATCGATTAGTCCGCCTCGATGAGATCAGAAAGTGGTGTTGAAGCAAGCTCCTTGAGCAGGTGCGTCCGCGCATTGGTCCACGGGCGATGGAGCGCGCAGGGCTCAGCGCTCCTGCACGGTCGGTTCTGTAGGACACATTTTCCGCTATCGGTTTCGCCCTCGATCGCCTCAACGATCTGGAGAATGCTCAGTTTCTCGGGGGAGATCAGCACCGTGTAGCCACCGCTTGGTCCTGGTTCTGAGCGCACCCATCCTGCGTTGACAAGTGGCGTCATTGCTTGGGATAGGAATCCGGGAGTGGTTCCGATTGAGGTTGCGAGATCTGAGGACTTCAGCTTTGTGCCGCTCTTTGACAGTTGCAGCAGGGCTTGGGTCGCTAGGTCGGATCGGCGAGTTATTTCGAGTCGCATAGTGGAACACTATACGACAAGTTTGCCCGTTCAAAGGCAGCGGTTTGGGCGGCCTGCATTGCGACAGCGAGGTCCTCCATGAGTTGTGTGGTATCGGTGTAGACCCCGGTCAGCGGTGCTCCGACGACCATCGAGGGAGTGAAGTTTGCTCGCAGAGAGGAGGTCTGGTCGTAACACAAGCCCAGGGGCACAATCGCAACGGAGACCGATTCGCAGGCCTTCAGATAGATCTTTGCGATTCCCTCCTTGAGGCTATTCACGCGAGAGGGGTCGGCGCCCTCGAGCCTGGCGCTTCGTTCACTCTCAGGAAAGATCGCGAGGTGTTTTCCCCGACTCATCTGTGCCACACAGGTGTTGATCAGACGCTCGGTGGCGTTGCTCAATTCCTCGTGCGATAGCTCATCGAGAACACCGCTACTGTTGAGAAAATCCTTCCGGCGAAAGGTCGGGATCGCCCCGAGGTCATCGATCCAGTGTCGGATCTTCATGGAGAACAGGGAACGCTTCGACGGGATCACCGTCCTGCCAGCGAAGCCGTCGAAGGTGTCGATGATCCCAACCAATGCCACGAGGTGGAGTGGGTCATTCATGTTGACGTGCTTGCACGCCAGGATTGTCACATCGGCGGACGAGACTGCATCGTGCACGAGATGAGCAGTCTGGTTGTCGAGAAAGCTGACCTTTGGACGGTACGCCGTGCCGATCAACTTGTGAGCAATGCGAGCTCGCCTCGGGTTGGCGTCGTAGCGCTCGTAGAAATCGTACACGGCAGCGCAGTTTTCCAAGGTGACTTCAGGCCGTCTCACCTCGGTGAATCTAGTTGCAGGTTGTCGCCGCTGTGCCCGAACCGCGGGCGGTGAAGAACGGAACCACTCAGATGGTGAACGCGAGGTTGCTGAGCAGTTGCTCGCCCAGCGTCAGGTCGCCGTCCAGGTGCACCTCAGCCAGGTTGTCGTGCGCAGCCAACTCGCGTCCGCCAGTGCGTCGAAGAAAAGCCATGGCAGGTATGTCCACGGTGACGGTTGGGGGTGCGCTGAGGCTCTCTACAACGGCGGCCCTGCTAGCGACTTCAACTCGGAAGGATCGTGAGACTGCGCCGGTCAAATTGAAGAGAATCCGCGATCCTTGTGGCATGTTCGCCTTCTTGCCAACGATGAATCCAAGTCCAGTGGCCACCTCATCCAGTGCTGAATTCAGCGGATCGGTCTCATCTCGATCGGGTCTGCCAAGGGCAGCCCGAATGTCATGCTCGTGCATGAAACAGTCGTATGCGCGGATTCTCATGAACCGCCCGTAGGTCTCGTCGGCACCTGCCGGGGTCCACGAGGGTGCATCGAAATCGGCTTGGGACATTGAGTCCAGGGCGACACTGCGCTCTTGTGTGATAGCTCTGAATTCGTTGAGTACCTCGGCGCCGGATTGCGCCCGACGGGCCTCGACCCACAGTTCATTCGCTCGAGCGATGTCGTTGCGGAGATGGGTGAGGTGAGAGATATCTGCCTTGGGCATGGGCCGACCCGCAAGCATTTCCTCGGTGCCGAGCATATGGCTGAGCTGGTCCTTGACGGTCCAGCCAGGCAAACAGGTTGGAGAAAGGAACTCAGCCTCCGAAAGCTCGGCACACAGATCATCTACTGCGGCCCACGTGCGCTTCAGGAGTCCGACTGTTTGATCACGATCAACAAAGGTGGGCATTAGGGCGTGTCCTTTTGGATCGACTCCCAGTCTCTGGCCTGGAAGTACGGTTCGAACTCGGTTGCAATTGCGTGGAGATCTTCTGGGCGCTTTGGGCGCTGAAGCTCGTAGAGGTTGGGGAATTCGCACCAGGCAACCACAGAGTTCCAAAGCCTCACGGCGGCATGGCCAGTCGGCGGTTTGATGAGCACCGGCCCGAACAGCGCTTGATCGCCGAACACGAGCGTGGGAACGCCCCACCCCCCGAGTTCGAGAACTCGATCGTGTTCAGCCTTGACCTCAGCGCTGGTCGAGGGGTCGTCGATTGCAGCCTGCACCCAGGACGGATCGAGGCCCATCTCCTCAAGCAGCGCTTCGGCTACCTCGAGTCGGTGTGGCTTTCGGGCCTGCACGTGCAATGCTTCGCCGGCGAGTTGGTACCACTGGTCATTCCAGTCTGGATTGGTGCGCCGAAGGTAGGCGCCCACTCGCATCATCGACCAGCCGTACGACCAGTCTCGTTCCCACGGGTGTTTCTTTCCCTCGACATGGTTGACCTCTTCGAGGCTGAAGAACTTCCAATTCACCTCGATGCCGAGTTGAGCGCGGACCTCTCGAATCCACAACGAGGTCTGGTAGGCGTACGGACACATCAGATCGAAGTGGAAGTCCACTGAGGTTGGCTGAATCGCTTCGGTTGTCATGATTGGACAGGCCTTCGAGTTTGGGTCGATGTGGAGGTTCAGCGGCAGTCTGCGAAGAAATGCCTAGGCGAGCTTCAGGAACATCTTCTGGACATCGGCAATGTCATATCCGGCGGCACGAGACCGATCAGGGTCATCGAGGCACCACGTCAATCCGGCAGCGACGAGTAGGAATCCGACCTGCTCCAGGGCCTTGTTTGCCGCAGCGATTTGGGTCACAACGTCGCGGCAATCTCGGGTGTCGGCCAGCATCTGTTGGATCCCCCGGACCTGGCCTTCAACGCGACGGAGTCGTTTCTGCAGGTTGTCGAGGGTCTCCTCGGGCAATTGCATGACACCTTCTGGCTGTGGCTGAGCGCTCATCGTTGCATGGTAGCGCCAACTGTTTCGACTCGAACGACCGGCGTTCGGGCTGGGCTATGGGTAACGTTCTCGGTTGAGGTCAACCGTGGTTCGGACGATCTTCTCGAGCACGCTGAGATCGATGTCGGA
>DORQ01000313.1:581-5045 GCA_003514205.1 Acidimicrobiaceae bacterium | reverse complement strand
CCAACGATGCAGGACTCGGCCCACTTGTTTTTGCCGCACTCGTAGCGGTAGCTCCCGAAGCCGACGATGCTCGAACCCCACATGACTGGCGGTTCGCCTGTGACTCGTTGCATCACGTCAATGAGTGCTTCGACATCGGTCCGGCGTTGCTCGCTCTCGATCGCTGCGAGATACTCGGAAACGGGGACCACAGTTGCCTTGGTCTTGTTTTCAGCCATCTGTCTCCCCCTTGGTGAATTCTCCCTAAGTATACGTAATGTCCTGAAGCAGCTGTCCTCATTGCGGCCCAGCGGATCGCGATGAGGTTCTCAGCGGCGCTTCACCTCAGCGGCGGCCAGTCGGGATGGGTGACGCGAATCGAATGCGGGTAGATCTCCCCGATCGCAGGTATTCACCTAGCTCCGAAACAGTGCGAGACTTCGGGCCTATGTCTTTTGCCCGCCTGTCATTCCGCCGATCGCGTGCTGCTCGTCGCCCGGCCGTCTTCGCCCTCCACGTTCTCCTTGGAACGTTGCTCGTCCTCACCTCGGCCTGCTCGGACAACAAGGCGACGGCAGAGGAGACCCCGACGAAGCAGACTGCCAAGCTGGATCCGGCATCGGAGCTGCAGCTGTCCGACACTCCCGCCGACCTGGCAGTAGCAGGCAGCATTCACCAGGCTCTCGTGACCGACGCCCTGCCTGGTGAGGTTGTCCGGATTCTCGACAAGGAGAATGTGCTGCTCGATGAGGCCACCGTGGATCGGCTCGGCTCGGTGATCTTCCGAGACCTTGCTCCTGGGGGCGGGTACCGGATCGAGACGGTACGAGACGAGAGTCGGCAGCGGTCCGAAGCGTTTGCTGTGCTCGATGAGTCCCCACCGGCACAGTCGTTCTACGACAAACAAGAGCTGAAAGAAGGGCTGAACTACATCACTGCTCGTGACGGAGTGAAGCTGGCAGCCACAGTCCGGCTACCCGAGGGCAAAGACATAGGCGACGGCCCGTTCCCAACGGTCATTGAGTATTCGGGCTATGAGGTTGCTCCGCCAAGCGACCTTTTGGAATCCATGGCAGCCGGAATTCTCAACCCCGATGCCCCTCGAGACAAGCTTGCCCCTGCTACGTCCACGGTTGTGGGGGGTCTGTTTGCTCCGTTGCTTGGTTTTGCCACCGTGAGCCTGCAACTCCGTGGCTCTGGGTGTTCCGGTGGCGACTTCGATCTCTTCAATTTGCCAACTATCTACGACGGCTATGACGCAATCGAGACCGTGGCTGCAGAGCCGTGGGTGAAGGGCAACAAAGTCGGAATGGTCGGCATCTCGTTTTCTGGATACAGCCAGCTCTACGTCGGAGGTACCCAACCCCCTCACCTTGCAGCTCTCGCACCAATGTCGGTCCTCGGCGATATGTATCGAGGCATTGGGTTCCCAGGTGGAATCTTCAACAACGGTTTCGCACTTGGTTGGATGACTGAACGGGGTGAGGACGCTCAGCCTGCGCCCGGCGAGGGACAACCCTGGGCGACTGAACTCATCAAGCAGGGCGATACAACCTGCTTGGAGAATCAGAAGCTTCGACTACAAACGGAGAACGGACTCGACATTCTGGAGCACGCCGAATACCGCGATCCGAAGTTGTTCGATGCACGAACTCCAGCAACTTGGATGGACAAGATCGAAGTTCCGGTGTTCTTGGTTGGCTCATTCCAGGACGAGCAACTTGGAAGCAACTGGGCGAACTCGATTGAGAAGCTCGACAAGAACAACGACGTGTGGGTCACGATGTACAACGGGAGCCACAACGATGCCCTTGGTCCTGAGGTGTTTACTCGTTGGGTCGAGTTCCTCAAGTTGTTCGTGGCCGACGAGGTCCCAGTCATTCCAGATCGCGTGATGGGGTTGGCCTCCACGATCTTCGCCCAGATCGGAAAGGCTGCAGCTGCGCCGCTCGAACAGACCCGTATGGCTGGCCAGACCGATGTTGAAGCGGCCCGAGCTCAATTCCGGCAGGATCCACGAGTCCGTGTCCTCATGGAGGTTGGTGCGGGTCCGCTCGGTCAGCGGTCGTTGCAGTCCACCTCCGAACTCACCTTCGATTCCTGGCCGCCAGCTGAAGTGACTCCCGAGACCAGGTACCTCTCGGCCTCTGGAGCCCTCTCGACAGAGGCCCCAACGGCAGATGCGCCAAGCGATGAGTATCAATCTGACCCCTCAACCCGACCATTCACCAGCCTTGGGAAGAACGGCTCGGTGTACGACGCAGATGCAGGTTATGACTGGCAGCCCGTGGCTGAGGGCAACGGCCTCGGATACATCACAGAGCCGCTCGCTGCAGGCCAGGTTCTGATGGGAACCGCCAGCGTTGATCTTCAGGTTGCGGCCACTGCCGAGAACGCAGACCTTCAAGCCACGCTGACGGAGGTTCGCCCCGATGGGGGCGAGGTCTATCTCTCCTCAGGTTGGCTGAGGTTGGCGCATCGGGCGCTCGATACCGACCTGTCGACGAAGCTCCTGCCAGTTCAGACACACGCCTACACCGATGGCGAACTGCTCACCCCCGGCACCATGGTCGCGGCGAGAATTCCAATCAATCCGTTCGCTGCACAACTGCGCCCTGGCACCCGGTTGAGGCTCACGATTCAGGCCCCCGGAGGGGACGTGCCGCTCTGGAAGTTCCGCACCATTGAATACGGCGCGACGAAGGTGTCGATCGGCCATGTGGCAGCGTCCCCCAGCGCACTCGTTCTGCCAGTCCTGAACGGCGGGACCATCACGACGCCATTGCCGGGCTGTGATGTCCTTCGCGGTCAGCCCTGCAGAACCTATGTTCCCGCCCTGAACGGGGGGTAGGTTCTACCTCTGAGTTTCTACGTCAGAGGGTGTCAATGCGAAGCTTCACTGCGGTAGTCAATCCGATCTCCGGCGGGGGTCAGGCTCGAGCCCGGTTTGAACCGCTGGCTCAGGGTCTCACCCAAGCCGGTGCGAATGTGACTGTCGTGGAAACCCAAGATGCCGAACACGCGATTGAGGTTTCGGCGGCGGCAGCGGGCACAGGAGACGTCGTCGTTGCGGTGGGCGGAGACGGAATTGTCCGCGATGTCGCAACAGGTGTTGTTCCAGCTGGAGGTCTCATGGCTATCGTGCCGGCTGGGCGCGGCAACGATCTGGCAGCGTTTCTGAACATCCCCACTGACCCGCTCGCCCTTGTCGAGATGTTGCTGAACGGCGTCGAGCAACCACTTGACGTACTCGAGGCGGGGGGCGTGATTGTTCCCGGAAACGTGTATGTCGGCCTCGATGCGATGTCCACATTGTTGATTAACGCCCACCGGCGAATTCCCGCCAAGCTTCTGTACCGCATTGCACCTGCAGTGGCGTTACTGCGGTGGAAACCGGCACAGTTCACGATGAGGTATCCGGCTGGAGCTGTGCCGGGGAGTGCGAAGGAGTCCCTGAGCACTGTGCAAGCGCATATGGTTGTCGTTGCAAACTCCGGAAAGTACGGGCACGGATTGAACATCGTCCCCTCGGCCGATCCCGGGGACGGGTTGCTAGATGTGTTGACGATGGGGGCCGTCGGAAAGCTGAAGTTCCCTGCGCTGATGAATGATGCCCAAACTGGCGCACACGTCAGCCGTCCCGAAGTCACCGTGACCCAGGCGACCGAGGTCCTGGTGGACGCGGATCGTTCAATACCCGTCTGTGCCGACGGCGACGAGATCGGCACACTGCCAGTCACCGTGAAGCTGCTCGCAGGTGCGATGCGCCTAGTGTTGCCGAATGGATCCGCTTCGCCCGTTCGCGTTTGAGAATACCTTCGCAGACGAACTCCCCGGGTTGTACGAACCGTGGCGAGCCACCAAGGTTGCTTCGCCGAAACTGCTGGTGTTCAACGACGAGCTTGCTGTCGAGTTAGGTCTCGATCCCGCTGCGCTGCGGACTGAGCAGGGTGCACACCTTCTTGCGGGTTCACAGGTTCAACCAGACTCGCGGCCACTTGCCCAGGCCTATGCCGGACACCAATTTGGCGGCTATTCACCTCGGCTTGGTGACGGACGAGCAATGCTTCTTGGCGAACTCGTCGATATTGGGGGAACGCGGCGAGATCTCCATCTCAAAGGCTCGGGTCGGACCCCGTATTCACGAGGGGGCGACGGGAAGGCAGCACTTGGGCCAGTGCTTCGTGAATACCTGATGGGCGAGGCAATGCACGCCCTGGGGATCCCCACCACTCGAGCGTTGGCGGTCACCACGACTGGCGAGTCAGTGGCTCGGGAGGAGATGCTGCCGGGTGCAGTGTTGGCGCGCGTTGCCGCAAGCCACCTGCGTGTCGGCACCTTCCAATTTGCGGCCGCCACAGGTGATCTGGATCTGCTGCAACGGCTCTGCAGCTATGCGCTTGAGCGGCACTATCCAACGGCGGATCGCTGGGAGCGGCCAGCGCTGGCGCTGCTTGCAGCTGTTGTGGAGAGCCAGGCCCGGCT
>DORQ01000313.1:0-287 GCA_003514205.1 Acidimicrobiaceae bacterium | reverse complement strand
CGGTATGCATTCGGAAACCAACCCGCAATTGGCCACTGGAACTGCTACCGGTTTGCTGAGAGTCTCCTGCCGCTCATAGATCCGGACGTGGAGAGCGCAATCCGTCATGCGACGGAAGTCCTGTCCAGTTACGAGTCGCTCTACGACCGCTTCTGGACTGCTGCAATGGCGGACAAGATCGGTCTGGCAGCATCCTCCGATGTTTCGACAACGAGGAGGCTCACGACAGAGTTTCTTGAGATCCTGGCCGAGCAGCGGATTGACTTCACCAGCGCCTTTCGATCCCT
>DORQ01000159.1:10045-22792 GCA_003514205.1 Acidimicrobiaceae bacterium | reverse complement strand
AACGCGATCTTCGAGTACCTCGAGGTGTTCCACAATCGCCAGCGCCGCCACTCCGCACTTGGCATGCTTTCGCCAGTCGAGTTCGAAGCTCGACACGACACAACGACAGCAGCCTGACAATTCAAGAAACGCGACTCCTCGAAACCCGGGGCACCCCATCCGCTACCTCACGAGCTCACGTGGGCGGCGAACAGCGAGCCTTCAGACCAGCCGCGAACCAGATTCGCTTTGGTATCGCCGCTCCGCCCGATACCAAGAACTACTTGTGATCCACTCGTTCAAGCACCAGCAACGACCCACCGGGCGCTCGGCTCGTTCGACGAGTCTCAAACTCACCACTCTTCAAAATCGAATCCAAGAGCGCACTGGCGGGCTGATTGAGGTCGGCGGGGATCACGATCAACCAATCCACACGCTTGGGATCAGGGGGAGCAGGCTGTCCACCGACCCCGTAGTTCGAGCTGATCCACGGGTTCGGAAACGTGTAAATCTCCTGGCGATGCGAAAGGTGCGGAACGAACTGGTAGTTCGCGCTTACAACATCGTCGGGCCCGACAAGTTGGAGCGCGTCGGCATAGGCGTCATGAATCGCCAAGCGATCGAGGGCGAAGTTTCCCACCGAGTAGTTTTCCGTCCACGGCCCAACCCCCTCTTCTCGATCGATATACACACCAACCACCATCACCATCGTGAGTGCAACCGCTGTGAGGATCCGCGTTCGGGTGATCACAGCCCGAACCGAGGCGAGGAGCACGCCGAGGTAGGGGAAGAACCCGTAGTGCCAACGGAGATCCCAGGTGAAGTTCGCGAGAGTCGCTGAGTTGACCACATGCTGTGGTGTCCCCAACAACACCGGAGCCGGGCTCATCGCGGTGGTCACATAGCCATACGGCTTGGCGAGCGACACGAGCCCGAGCGGACCAGCATTTGGGTCCTGTGGCAACACGGTCGTGGGACAGTTCACCCCTGGAAGCGGTGGATTCTCCGCCGAGAGCTTGCCGTCGATGAACCCATGACAGGTCAGCGTCCGCCACAACCTCGGTGGGTGCCGAAGCGCGTTTGTGACGAGTTCAGTCGAGTTCGCTCCAAGCGCACCGAACAGGTTGTCGAACACTGCACCGTGATTGGAGAAATGCGGAAGGAACCACTTCACTGCGAGTCCAAACCACACCATCGACACCGCAAAGGTGGTGAGTCCTCGACGCCAATGCCCAAAGCAGAGCGCCACTGCAAGGCCGCACATGGCAGTAGCCAGCGCCACATCCTCCTTCCAGATCAACGCGAACGCAATACACGCCCAGTAGTGCTTGGCCTTGCCAATCGAAGCGAAGTAAAACGCCCCAACCACTGCCGGCGCCGCGATCGACTCCGCATGAAAAGTCTCCTGAATCTTCCACTGCGGGGAGAAGTGAAACAGGTAGGCCACCACCAGCCCGAGCCCAATCCAGCCCGACTGCAGATGCCGGCGAGCGAGAGCAAAGATCGGAACACTCACCGCCAACACACCAGCGAGATTGACAATGTTGAGGAACTGCGGGCCGCCAATCCCGATCCAATAGAACGGAACAAGCAGCAGGTACCCGAGGTTCGCATGATGGCCAAAGACATGCATGCCACGAACCGTCATGAAGCCCCGACCATGCGCGAGCTGCCAGATTCCCTGGTCGTACATGCCAAGGTCGTAGTCAAAGGTTGCGAAGTGCTCGTGGCGCAGCCACACGGCATTGCCCATATAGAAGCCATACAGCAGCGCCACGATGACTGTCAGCACTACTGGGGTTGTCACCCGAAGCAGGGTGTCGCCTCGCCACGCCTCGATCAGCGGGCGTAGCCGTTCTCGAACCGAGTTGATCCCCCCATCGACAACATCGCCCGCCTTGATCCACGGGGCAGGGTACTGCCAGCCAAACCTGCTGAACCGCCGTCCCGATCGAAGCTTGTCGCCGATGGTGTCCTGGTCCGAAGACTGGTCAGGGCCGACCTCGTCTGGCTCGACAGCCTCCTCGGCCACATCTGGTTGCTCGCCCACGAACTAGTCCATTTCAGCTTCGAGCCAGTCGTCCACCTCGGCCCTTTTGTTTGTTGTCTGCACGAGCTTGGTCACCCAAAACTCAAACTCATCAGGGTTGGGGACGTCTCTCAACTCGGTGAACCCCGTCGCCTCGTGCGCGCTGTGAATTCTGATCGTCGCCATGCCGAGTAAACCGTCGAGGATCGAACGGTGCGTCGAAACGTCAGTGACCTTGCGCCACGACACCCATTCGCAGTTGCGCTCGAAGAGCCCCGTGATGACCAAGACTCGATAGTTCGTGAGCACATACCGCGTGTAGGCCGCCTCCCCGAGCGCCTTCAGCAGCCACAGGAAGATGCCGACTGCGAAGGCCAGCGCCACCTGGGTGACCACTGGGTCAGTTGACCGCGAGGCCATGATCAGCAAGGAGAACATAACGAGCACTTCGAGGGTTCGAAACACCAGGGAGTAGAGCAGGTTCGGGGCCTGTTCAATGAAGACCTCTTCCCCTTCCGTCACATACAGAGCCGTCAGCTCATGGGGCCAGACGAGCCAACGTCTCACAAGCTCTCAACGAAGGTCGAGATCTTGTCCCAGAAACTCCCGAGGAAGTCCCCAATGGCGCCAAAGAAGTCTTTGAACAGCCCCGCAGTTCCGCTGGGATCTCGCCAGATCAGGTAGAACAACATGATCAGCGCCAGGCTAGAGAGGAGACCAAGCTTCTTCTGCATCCGCCTCTCCCTTCCGATCGCTGCAGGGCAGGTGCCCTAACAATCAAACGTTAGGGTTCAAATCGGTTGGGGTGGTGGACCTCCAATGGAATCCCTTGGGCGCGGAACGTCTCGAGAATGCGCATTCGTAGCTCACGCTCGACTAACCATTGTGATTTCGGCTCAGTGTCGACCACGAGGCGGAGGGTGACCCCCATGGGCGTCAAGGCCGATACACCCTGATCGTCGGTCTCTGCACCGGCCTTCATTGCGGAGTTCCATTCCGGCTCCCCAGCCATCTCCTCAGCCAGCTCTCGAAGCGTGGTTCGAGCTTGACGAATGTCGGCCGTGTGAGACACCACGACTTCTACGACGGCTCTCGCCCAGCTCTGGCTCTTGTTTCCGACACGAGCAATCGTTCCATTCGGAATGTGCCACATGGTCCCTGCCAAGTCTCGCAATTGCGTAGACCGAAGGGTGATGCGTTCCACGGTCCCAGTCGCCACGCCCGCATCAATGATGTCGCCTACCCCGTATTGGTCTTCGAGAAGCACAAACAACCCGGCCAGCATGTCCTTCACCAGAGATTGCGCGCCGAAACCCAGTGCGATCCCCACCACCCCAGCGCCTGCCACCAGCGGACCAAGATTGATGTCCAACTCACCGAAAACCATCAGCAAGGTGATCGTCAAGATGATCCAGGTGCTCATGCTGCCCAGCATCGTGGAAACGGTCTGTGCGCGGGCATCCAAACGACTGGCGTTATCGCCCACGCGGCCCGCCATCGCCGCAACGGTACGACCCTGCATTCTCCGAACAACGCCTGTGATTAACCGCGCAGCAAGCAGTCGTAGCAACAGCCCGATCGCCAGAATCACGGCGATTCGTAAGCCGATGGTGAGCGCCTCACCAGCATCTGCCCAGGGCGATCTCGCTGGTGCGGCGCTCACCATTGCAGCGCTGACAGTTGCTGCGCTCATGCCTGCTCTGCCACAGCCTGCTCTGCCACGGCCCGTTCTGCGACAGATTTCGCCCACCGATAGTCCGCCTTGCCATTCGGCCCTCGCTGAACCGAATCGACGAACACCATCCGTTTCGGACATTTGTAGCCGGCGAGGGTAAGCCGGCAGTGCGCCGTGAGCTCAGCAGCGCTCGGCGCTGGATCCTCGCAGGAGATCACAGCAACCACTGCAGTCCCCCACTTCTCGTCGGGGACGCCAACCACGTTGGCATCAATCACGCCGATGTGAGTCTTCAACGTCTCCTCCACTTCCTCGGGAAAGACCTTCTCGCCGGCGGTATTGATGCACGCCGAACCGCGGCCAAGCAGCGTGATCCGCCCATCGACCTCTACGGTGGCCCAATCCCCTGGCACTGACCAGATCTTGCCGCCAATCTCTCGAAAACTCTCCGCCGTCTTCGCCGGGTCCTTGTAGTACCCGATCGGAATCGGCCCTCCAACTGCGAGCAGACCTCGCTCGCCGCTGCCTGGAACCACCGGCTCGCCCGCGTCGTTGAACACCTGTCCAAACTCGCCGAGTCTGAACTCCGCTGTCCGCGATGGTCGATCTCGTTTCGAAACTGACCGTGCGAATCCGACACCTTCTGAGGACCCAAGCAAGTCCGCGCAGATCACGTCGGCCCGCGCCATCAGTTCCGACTTCGTCTCAGCCGACCACATCACGCCTGAGGACACCACCAGGCTCAACGAACTCAGGTCATACGGTTCACCCTCCCCTTCTGCCCGAACGAGCTCCGCGATGATCGGCTTCGCAAACGCGTCACCCACAATCGTTAAGGTGTTCGCCCGATGTCGTTGCACCGACTCAAGTACCTCCGCGGCATCGAAGCTTGCTGCACCACAGGTGATGATCGCACCCGCCGAGCAGAGCGCTCCCCAGGAAGAAATCGCAGAGGTTCCGTGCATGAGTGGCGCTGCTGGCAGCAGGCGAGTCTCGCCGCCGAGTTCGTGGATTCGCTCAGCGACTGTGGCTGCCTCCTCGGGTGAGGAAGGAGTTGGAAGTCGAAGAGACTTGAACGTCGGGGCCGAGGTCAACAACAGCGAGCGGTGTGGCCACATCACGCCCTTGGGCATACCGGTGGTGCCACCCGTGTAGAGGAACCACAGGTCCTCAGGGCTTCTATTGATTCGGCTCGCCGGGCAAGCATCAGCGAGCGCCTCCTCATAGCGAACTGCTCCGGGAAGCAGTGGCCCGTCACCCACCTGCAGCACGAGCCTGAGCAACGGCAGCTGGGCGAGGAGTGGCTCCAGATTCGCAGCGAGTCGGGAATCGACGATCACCGCTGTCGCTTCGGAGTTCTCAAACAGATACATCAGCTCAGTTGCCGTGTATCGGTAGTTGACGTTTACCGGGATAGCCCGAACTTTGAAGGCGGCGAAGGTGGCCTCGACATACTCCGGTCCGTTGTAGGAGTAGAAGGCCACCTTGTGGTCATGGCCGATTCCGCATTCCTCAAGCACAGCGGCACACCGAGCCGCTCGATTCTCGAACTCGCTCCAGCTCCGGACCATCTCTCCATGACACAACGCGTCGCGGTCGCCGACACGGTCGGCAATTGCCTCCCAGATCGATGCCAGATTCCAGTCGCTACCCTGCATGTTCCACTGCTTTCTTCTGTATTCAGATCGCAGCGCTTGCTCGACCTGGCCCAAACTCCGCCGTTTCGGTGCCGCCACCGCTACGGAGTTCCTCAATTCGATATTCGATCAGATGTTCATAGCGCTCCCCTGGCATCACCACCACTGACGGCGCCCCAGCAAGGTTCGGTGCGTCAGGAAACTCCTGAGGTTCGATGGCCAGCCCACCCCGTGGCCTGCTGACCATGCCGAGCGCCTCGCCCGTGTAGATCTGGACGCATGGAGCGGTCGAGTGAACAGTGAGCTGCAGGTCCTCATGGCGAAGCCGAGCGGCGAGATTCAGTTCACCGTCAACGAATGCTGGAGGGCCCCCCAGGAGGACCGCGTGATCCAGAATCCTCGACCCGATCGGCACTAGCTGTTCGGCGGAACAACCGAGAGTTTCCACATCAAGAAACCGACCCGTGGGGAGCTGCGCCTCGTCAAGTTCGAGTGCTGTCGGACCGCCCACTTGCAGTCGATGCGAATCGACCGTCTCGCCATGGGGGCCCAGATTCCAATAGGCGTGATTCGTCAGAGAGATCACGGTCGGTGCTGTGGTCGTGGCAGAGAAGGCTATCTGCAAGATACCCGCACGTTCTCCCTCTTCGTGAGCATCGCGAATTCGGTAGGCAACGGTGGCGTCAACCTCGCCAGGGAATCCTTGATCACCGTGCGGGCTGCGATGATGAAACTCAGCCGAGGTCGACGTGAGATTCCCCGTAACCCACTTGGCGTGTGACCAACCAACGCGCCCCCCGTGAAGCGCCACCCCCGCTTGTTGGCCACTCAACGACACCCTCGATCCATCGATCACAAGCCGGTCTCGAATCCGATTCGCGAATCGGCCAATCGTGAAGCCGGCGTAGGCGATCTCCTCTGGCAGATATCGGTCCAGGTGTAGGTCGTGACCAATGACGCAGGGGCGATTCCTGCCTTGGGAGTCGATGTACGCAACGCTGCCCAGGGAGGCGCCCCGAGATGAGATCATCACCCGCAGACGGTGATTGGAGAGCTGAAGCTCATCACCCGAGCTACTCAAACTGCTCACATCGCCACTTCTCGCACAGCCCACACCCAACGAAACGTTCCTGGGCGTACACGAAAACGTTCGGCGGTATCTGGTCCGCACGCAGCGGTTCCCAACCCTCGATGCGCAATGTCGAGGTTCCAGTGAATCAGGCCATCGGGGCGCAACTCATGGCAATGACGAGCTGTGGAGCACGCCGATGAGGAATACTGCGAGACATTGACCCCCATCAGACCGTCCCAGCGGAACTCCAGCCGCGACTCAGGGCCAGCGAGTGCCATATCCGCCGTGCGATGACGATGGCCGTGCTCCTGAGGCACCACCGTGTCTACGTGAGTCTCCGCCACCGAGGTTGTCCACTCGCCCCACTGCAGAGTGCATCGATCCGGATACGAATCCCCAGGGCCGTAACCAGTCCAGCTGAACGAATCGAACTCTCCTGGAAAGCTGCTCCGAACACCAACCCTGGGTAAGTCCTCCCAAAGCGTTGGGACTTCGATCTCCTCTGCAACAACAATCCAACCCTGCTGCACCGAGGCGGACTGGCGATGGGTCGCGATCTCGTCCCCACATGACCATTCCACGACCCTCTGCAGCGCGGACCCATCGGGCGACACATCTTGGGAGACTACGGACCGTTCCAAACGATCCAGACCCCAGCCCAGCCATCGACCCCGGACTCCAATCCCGTCCATCCACCCGGACCGAATCCCGTCGTTGTCAGTGGGTGCCCTCCAAAGATCGAGCTCGGGGACCGCGAAGCTGACCCCGGCGAAGCGGAAGGCGACATGATCATCGACCAGCTCGATGACCGGTTCTGAGGATTCGAGCACGCCGCCGCTCGGCGAAGATCCGGCCTCCGCCGACACCGTTCCACCGGACCCAGCCAGCGCTTCAGGCAGTGTTCCAGCGACAATTCGGTTCACCCAAGCCGTTGCCGGCGCGAGCCACGTCGCGCTGGGGTCTCTCGGCCATATCGAGACACTCACGCCAGACTCAGCCTCAATACTGAGATCCACCTCCACTCGCGACTGCGGTGGGCATTCCAACGCCGACGCAGGCAGCTTGACCACCCGGTCGCCAGTCGCGTCAGTCCAGCGAAGTTCTCCCTCGAATGCCTCCAGCGTGTGGAACCACTGTCGATTCTCAACTACCACCCGTCCGGCTTGGGTGAAGATCCCAATCGGCGCGAACAACGCCTGATGCTCCACGAGCAACGGGTGCGGTACTCGATCTGCTGACACCAGCCCATCGCAGCAGAAGTTGGCATCGTGGATCGGCTCGCCGAAGTCACCCCCATACGCCAACGTGGAATCAGGCTTTCGAATCGCGTGATCGCACCATTCCCAGATGAACCCGCCCTGAAGTCCCCGATGCCTTCGAAATGCATCCACGTAGGCCTCCAAGCCCCCTGCGTTGCCCATCGCGTGGTTGTACTCACACAAGATCAGCGGCCGCCGCTGATCAGCCCCTGATTCTGCCCATTCGATGATTGTTTCGACCGTTGCATACATCGGACAGACGATGTCTGAGACTGGCGCCGCCGCAGACAGGTCATGCATGAATGGGCCTTCGTACTGAATCGGTCGAGACGGATCGACTCGACGAATCCACGCGGCCATTGCGTCATGGACTGGCCCGTAACCCGACTCATTTCCCAACGACCAGCAGATCACGCTCGGGAAGTTCAGATCCCGTTGCACCATTCTCACCACCCGATTCATCATCGGGGAGCGAAACCGGTCGTCCTCACAGATCGAGGCTTGACGAGAATGCGTCTCGATGTTTGCCTCGTCGATGACGTAGATCCCGTACTCGTCGCAGAGTTCATACCATCGGGGATCATTCGGATAGTGGGCGCAACGAACCGCGTTGATGTGATGAGCTTTCATCAACTCGAGATCCCGGCGCATTGCGGACTCTGAGATCACTCGGCCGGTGTCAGGATCGAATTCGTGGCGATTCACTCCCGCAATCACCACGGCCTGCCCGTTGATCAGGAGTTGGTTGTCTGCAATGGCCACTGATCGAAAGCCGGTGAACTGCGCCCGCACATCGAGCACCTCGCCGCGGGCGTCACGGAGCACCACGAATACCCGATAGCGGTTCGGCGCCTCGTGGGACCACGGTGCGATGCCCTCGAACTCAACAACACCTTCGACGCGGTCACCCCGGAAGAACATGCCGCTGATCAACTCAGTGAGTGGTTCGCCGTGTTCGAACGTGCTGAGACCGACCGGGCCATGACCACCGATCCGTTCACCCGCCACGTCCTCCACGATCAGCTCCAGTGAGGCCCCGCTGCAGGCCGCGGCAATGGTGGTGTCGCTAGCCTGCGAACCTCGCAACGCGACGGAAATGTCGAATCGGAGCGTTCCCGTTTCAAGGTCGGGCTTCAGCCCAGGCACGCACACGACCGATTCAAGCTGCAGTGTCGGCAGGAACAGCAGGCGGACGGAGCGGTGCAGTCCTGGCAACCACCATTGGTCCTGATCTTCCAACCACGTTGCTGCGGACCATTGACTTACCAGCAGTTCAATCGAGTTCTCGCCCGGGACCACAACCGAAGAAAGGTCGAACCGCTGCGCCAGCCGACTATCGGTGCCTGCCCCGACGTAGGTACCGTTGACCAACACCTGTAGCAGGCTTTCCGCACTACCGACCTCAAGCAGAACGGCTTGGCGGCACTGCTCCTCGGTGCAGGTGAAGTTCCGTCGATACCAGCCAGTGGGGTTGTGTTCGGGGGTTGCTGGGGGATCCTCCGCAAATGGCATCACCACATTGGTGTAGCAAGGAGTTCCGAAGCGGTACCCCTCGCCGCCCTGCAGCACCCAGCTTCCGGGCACCTGAATCTCAGACCACTCGGCATTCTGCACCCGTGAAGTGCCAGGGTGGTCAAGCAGCTGAAACTCCCAGCCCCCATCCAGCGACATCACCGAGGGCGAGTCACCGCCACGTCGCGCGTCCTCAACAGTTGGCCATGGATCGCCAGCGGCGACCATCGGCAGTCGCCCAAAATCGTTGAACTCAGCAAGTTCCCAGATACCGGGGCCGCCACCCTCCATTACTGAGCGGCCTCCCGCAACACCTTCAGTGCTTCGTCCGCATGAACCTCCATGTTCATCTCGGAGGAGAGCGCTGCCAGAATTCGCCGGTCAGTATCGATCACGAAGGTGGACCGCTTGTTCATCAATGGACCGAACCGTTTCACTCCAAAAGCCTGCGCGATCTTCTTGTCGGGGTCCGACAGAAGCGGAAACCCGAGTGAGTGCTTAGTGTCGAACTCCTTCTGCTTGGCGACTGAGTCGGCGCTCACACCGATTCTCTGAGCGCCCACCTCCGCGAACTCTCCGGCCAAGTCTCGGAAGTGGCAGCTCTCCTTGGTGCACCCAGGAGTAAACGCCTTGGGATAGAAGAACAACACGACCGGACCATCGTTGAGGTACTCAGACAGCTTGCGCTGAACTCCTGCCTGATCCACCGTCTCGAAATCTGCCACCAGATCACCTTTGCCATATCCCATGTCATTGCCCCTCATTCTGAGTTGATTGTTGAAGTCGTTGCCGGAGCACGGAAACTGCGGAATCTGCAAGCCCGCGACTCGTGGCCCACTGAAGGAGCGAGCCTTCGCTGCTCGCCAGGTGGTCAAGAACAGACGACATCGTGAAGGGCGTTGCAGCCCGCTCAAGAAGCAGCGCTGCCTTCTGCTCATCGAATTCGGCCACTGCATCGCCGCCCCGGGTTTGGGCATGAAGGTCGCGGTAGTACCCCATCAGCGCCGGCATAGCGAGTGCACTGGCCGAGTAGTCGGCGATGATCGTCTCGTTGGGCGCGCCAATCACCCCGAGGAGAACACAAGCAACGACACCAGTTCGGTCTTTGCCAGCAGTGCAATGAAACAGTGTGGGACCGTCGGCCTCAGCGATCAGGTCGAGCACTGACACGATGCGATCAGGATGGCGCTCGAAGATCTCAATCGTTCGATCTCGAAGAAAGCTCTCACCATCGTGGTCTCGCTCATCCTCCCAGCTCCACACCTCATCCATCAGGGGAACGTGTGCGACTGCGAAACTTCCGTCCGTTGCAAGGAATCCGTCGGCGTCGCGCTCTCCCTCTGTCCTGAGGTCGACCACCAGCCCTACGTTCCGATCTGCGAGCCAATTGTGTGCCGCCTGAGCGTCGATCCGGTGAAGGAGATCGGATCTGAAGACCTGCCCCGGCCGGACGGCGCGCTGAGCCAACGGTGTCGCTGCGAGATCTCGCAGATTGAACGCTCCAGGAACGGCACTTGATCCACTCATCGTGATGGTTACTGCCTTCGGTCGACACTCATGCAGAGGTGCAGGATTCAAGTGTGAGCGTAATGCCCTCGGCCACAGTGGCCACCCGCGAGATACGCACAACCATTGACGTGCCGAGCTCAGGGTGCAGCGGAATCGTCATGGTGGATGGAACCCGAACCTTCAGGGGCGCAAGCGAAGCCGCACCACCGAGCAGCCGGCTGAGTCGGTTGATTGGCGCCGGAACGAAGGGAAGCTCCACCCATACCTCCGTGGCAACAAGTTCAAGGAACTCGCCGAGAAGTCTGGGAACCACCGAATAGTGAAGCCCTGGCCGAAGGTCGGGAATCAAGGGATGCTCCACGAGGCGAGTGTTTCGGATTCGGCCAGACAGCTGTTTGTGTTCTGACCGGAAATCCGCTTCAAACGGGAGGTCGACACCAAGCGCCCCGGAGGCCAGCAGTTGAAACAGTGGCGGGAAGACTCCTGACGCAACAGTGACTGACACTGCCTCGCCCGTGCCGGACACGTGGCGCGCATGGCCGTCGAGGTCGTCCACTCCGTGGATACCCAGAAGTAGGTGGCCGTCCAGAACCTCCAAGTTTGCTACACCAACGGAACAACCCAGCATGTGGAGCAGCGAGCCCACTGCCGAATCCAATTCCAAACCAACAGTGCCCATTGCGGCAGCGAGACCCTGAAAGAGGTCGCCGCCGATCGTTGAGATCAGCAGCTGGCCCAGCTGTTCCTGCATGATCGACGTGGTCTCAACTCCGGCAATCCGCTCCAGGGTGACGCTCAGCATTTCGCAGTTCACCAGGTCGAGAACAGCGGCGAACGAACCGTCCTCACGCAATTCGACGTGGGGAGCGACAAGAACCTCGGCCCGAAGATGTGCGGCACCGGGAAGGGGTTGCATTGGCACCTCCCCTAACACCTGAACTGCTCCCTCGGCCCGCACCGTGGCATGAAGCCGACCCTGGTCTTCCTCCCGCATCTGGAAGGTGACCTCGGTAATGGTCAGCCCGACCTTGAGTTCCATCGGGCCCATCATCGGGAGCTCAAGAGTGTGAACAACCTCGGCTGCGGAGAACCCATCACCAATTCCAGACCGAGACATTTCGTTCAGAAACTCCTCGGCCAGGGTTATTGAGAATGCGTACTTGCCACCCTTGTCACCTCGATCGCTGACTTCATCCATCGACTCCCCCAGACTTCCGTTTCGGTGGACCTCGGCACTCCCAACGCGGCAAGTTTGACACGCCCACGCGCACGCCGAAACCACCACTATGTTGTAGCGATGCCGAGTTCGCCAGAAACTCCCGAGGAGAGCCACCACGACACCTTTCGAGAACGGTTCACTGCCGCCGCTCTTGAGGCCGAAATCGAAACAGGCAAGCACGAGGTCTCCGAGGAGGAGGCTCGACACAGCCTTGCGATGCGGCTCCTCCGCGCCATCGGGGGATGGGTGTTGGTGATTGTCGGCATCATCCTGCTCCCTCTCCCTGGCCCTGGTTGGGTCATCATCATTGTTGGGCTGAGCTTGCTTCCTTACGCCTGGACTGCGCGTTTGATTCGCAATATCCGAGAACGGATTCCAGGAATCCCTGCCGATGGGAAGATTCCAACGAGCTCACTCATCCTGATGGGTGCCATCGTCGTGCTCGCCACAACTGCGGCGGTGCTCTGGGGCGATGACGTGGCGAGCTTCGTACGGTCGTGGTTCAACTAGGCCCCGCAGGTCGACCGCGAACCCGGCCGTTCGGAACTCCCGCTCCAACGGGGAGGGTCGCGGCGATCTGGCTGTTTGCACTGCTCGTTCTGCTACCTGGATGCCCTCGCCAGGATCTCCGAACGACTGAGTACAGTCTCACTCGAGGGGTGGGCGAACGATCTGAGCACAGCATTCAACTCACCACGCTGTATGGGACTCTCGCCACCACCCTTGGCGGCCTGACGGTGGAGTATCGAAGCGATGCGCAGCCATGCGAGGTGCTCCGCTCCGGCCAATCCGACTTTGGGGTGCTGCGACTGGAATCGGTGTTGGACTGCACCGACACCGAATCGATCGACGAAAC
>DORQ01000159.1:9635-9843 GCA_003514205.1 Acidimicrobiaceae bacterium | reverse complement strand
GGCATCGAGTATCTCCCGATCTTCACGGAGCTCCTTGCTCATGGGACCGAGCCACGGTTGAGCGACCAGCTTGAGAACCTGCACCAAGCGATCGATGCGTCAACGCCAATTCTGCTGCAGAACCCCGAGTCCTTGAGTGCTGCAATTCTGGCCCAAGGTTCTCAACCCGCCGCTAGCTCAATCGTTCCAACCTCGGGCTAACCGACAC
>DORQ01000159.1:9045-9442 GCA_003514205.1 Acidimicrobiaceae bacterium | reverse complement strand
AAGACGCAAGGTCAACGGGTACCGGTACCACTCGCCTCGACTTGCAGCGACTGCTGCGACGATGTGGAGAACGAAAGCTCCGATGCCCACCATGGGGAGCAGCACGAATCCGATCAACACGAAGCACAACAAAAAGCTCACGAACGCTGCAATCGCAATTGTGATCGAGAAGTTCAGTGCTTCCTTGGATTGGTCCTTCACGAACTGGGACTGCTCGCCCTTGATGAGCATGATCAAGAGGGGGCCCAGAAATCCAAAGACGATCGCAAGGCCATGCGCAAGCGCCGCCATGTTCCGCTCATCTGCCGTGATCCCGACGTATTGGGCCATCTCATACTGGGGCCCTTGGGCGCTGGGGTACCCGGAATACTGCTGACCTCCCGGATACTGCTCGGCG
>DORQ01000159.1:6787-8826 GCA_003514205.1 Acidimicrobiaceae bacterium | reverse complement strand
ACTGCTGAGCGCCTGGATACTGCTCACCGCCGGAATAGGCAGCATACGGACCGCCAACGGGATACTGCTCTCCACTCGGATACTGCATACCTCCGGGGAATGGCTCGCCAGCAGTGTTCTGCTCACCACTGGGGTACTGCTGATACGGATCATCAGGGGTCTGCGACATTGGAGGTACCTCGGGTAGCGATGCAGTCGGGAGGATTCTGGAGCTGTGCTTGATTCTGGAGCTGTGCTTGAGGCCCCAAGTTCCTAGTGTCGAATCATGACATGTTTGATCTCGGAATAGTGTTCGAGTGCGTAGACCGACATGTCCTTGCCATAGCCGGACTGCTTGAATCCGCCGTGTGGCATTTCCGACACAATCGGGATGTGATCATTCACCCACACGGTTCCGAATCGGAGCAGTTTCGCCATCCGCATAGCTCGCCCGACATCGCTGGTCCATACCGAGGACGCGAGTCCGTAGTCGCAGTCGTTTGCCCAGGCCAGCGCTTGAGCATCATCGGCGAACCGTTGAATACTCACAACAGGGCCAAAGACCTCGCGCTGCACAATTTCAGAGTCCTGCGCTGGGCCAGCAATCACCGTGGGTTCAACAAAGTACCCCGCCCGATCGGCCATTGCCCCACCCACGGTGATCTCCGCCCCGGCCTCAGCTGCGCGCTGCACCATGAGCGCGACACGGTGCTGATGGGCCTCTGACACGATCGGCCCGACCTCAGTCGCTGGATCGAGTGGATCACCCAGCTTCAGAGCTCCCACTGAAGAAGTCATTCGTTGAACCAAATCCTCGTAGACCTGTGACCCAGCGAGGATCCGGCAGGGAGCAGTGCAGTCTTGGCCTGAGTTGTAGAACGACATAGCGGTCAGTGTCTCCACCACTAGATCCAGATCGGCATCATCGAACACCACGACTGGAGCCTTACCGCCGAGCTCAAGGTGCACTCGCTTCAGGGTGTCAGCAGCTGCCCTCGCAATTGCCTTTCCCGTGGCGACGCCGCCAGTGAGCGAGATGAGCGCTACACGTGGATCGTTCACGAGGCCCACCCCTGCGGAGCCGCCTCGGCCAGCAACGATGTTCAAGACCCCAGGAGGGAAAATCTCGGCGGCGAGCTCGGCAAGGCGCAGTGCAGTCAGCGGCGTGAGCTCAGAGGGTTTCAGCACCATCGTATTTCCCGCCGCAAGTGCTGGACCGATCTTCCAGGTCGCCATATTGAGCGGGTAGTTCCACGGCGCGATGCCAGCAACAACGCCGAGGGGATCGCGGCGCATGAAGCTGGTGTGGTCCTCCAGATACTCTCCAGCGGCCCGACCCTCCATAAAGCGAGCGGCAGAGGCGAAGAACCGGAAGTTGTCGACGGTCAGATCGAATTCGAAGTCGATAATTGAAACGGGCTTTCCGACGTTGATCGACTCAAGGTGCTTCAGGTTGTCGAGATCACCCTCGATCGCGTCCGCGAGTTTGCTGATGAGTTCGAAGCGCTGCCGCGGCGTAGTTCGAGCCCAGCCTTCGAACGCTGCCTCAGCTGCCGCGACTGCGTCCTGAGCGTCGGATTCGTCGCCAGATGCAACCTCGCAGATCAGTTCACCCGTGGCGGGATTGATGACTTCATCAGTGGCCTCTGAACGGGCCGGTCGAAACTCTCCGTTGATGAAATTGAGCGTCTGCATCGATCTAGTCTGCCAGAACGGTGCCCGGCGATCTGTTAGCCCGCAAGTGCCTCGACCGCGGCAGCGATACTCAGAGCTCGTCTCGCGTTGTCGACGTGGAGGTTTTCGATCATGCGGCCGTCAACAGTAATCACGCCCTTGCCCTCCGCTATCCCCGCCTCGAATGCCTCGATGACTCGTCGGCTGTACTCAATTTCCTCGGGGCTTGGTGCGAATGCCAGATTGGCCGGGTCGATTTGAGTGGGGTGGATCAGGGTCTTGCCATCAAAACCCATCGCCGCGCCCTGAGCACATTCCAACGCGAACCCCTCAGGGTTCTTCACGTCGTTGTAGACGCCGTCGAGGATGACCTTCCCTGCATATCG
>DORQ01000159.1:1468-6519 GCA_003514205.1 Acidimicrobiaceae bacterium | reverse complement strand
GGGGTTTCCAGCATCGCCCAGATTTTCGTGTCTCCCGACTCATTGTGCGCTTCAAGAACCGCCTCGACCAATGCGACGTCCTCAGCGCTGTTGATCTTCGGAACGACCACGGCCGAAGGAGAGGCCTCAGCGGCCGATACCAAATCATCACGCCACCACTCTGTGTCGAGGCCATTGATCCGAATCGTGAGTTCTCGTCGCCCGTATGCGCCGCTTTGCACCGCCTCGGCCACCTTTGCGCGAGCCGTCGCCTTCATGTCGGGCGCCACTGAGTCCTCAGTGTCGAAGATGATGGCATCCGCTGCAAGGGTTTTGGCCTTCTCGAGCGCCTTGTCATTTGCCCCAGGCATGTACAGAACAGATCGGCGGGGCGTGAAGGTCATCGAGGTCTCAGTCATCTCCTCACGATATTCCGATACCGGCAACGAGCTGAAATGCAATCATGTGCCGATGCGCGCTGCTGTCACGATCGCCGACCTTGAGCTAGCTGCCCATCTTGCTACTCCGCCAGCCGAGGAGGTCGACCTTGATGGCTGGCTCTTACGGTTTGACCCGCTCGGCTTCCTTCGCTTCAGTTCGATCTGGCCGAGAGAAGCCACCGCTCCTCGGAACGGGCCCGAGGAGATCTCCGAACGACTCGATCAGGCGGTTGAGCACTATGCGCAGCGGGGGCTCGCTGCCCGACTCGTGCTGTCGCCAACCGCACAGCCCAGTGGGCTGTCCGCGGAACTCGTACGAACTGGCTGGACTCAGTACGTCACTGCCGAGGTTCTCACACTCGCCGAATTCGATGACGTAACGTGCGAAAACGGGATCGTGAAGCTCAGCTCGCAACCCGATGACGAATGGCTGCAAGCCTGGTGCCGGGCCGATAGCCGTGTCGCTGCACAGCAGACTGAAGCCCATCAACACCTGAGCAGGGTTCAGCTGCCAACGGTCTACGTCTCGGCGGGAACCCCGGCAATTGCCATTGGTCGAGGCATCATCACGTCCGCGGGCACCGCAGTATTGGGAATGTGGGTCCACCCAGATCACCGGCGACTAGGCCATGCTGGCCGACTCCTCGCTGCGATCAACCGCTGGGGGATCGAGGGAGGAAGCCCATCTATGTGGCTTCAGGTCGAATCAACCAATGACGCGGCGCGACGGCTGTACCGAACCTTGGGGTTCGAATTCAGCTATGCCTACACCGGTTGGGTGGAACCAAGCGGCGTAACTGCGCCCGGCTGCTAGCGCAGCGCTATAGCCCGTAGAGCTCGGTGAGCTGAGGGTCTCGAGCCGCAAGCATCTTCGCCAACTCGACAACCACCTTGCACTGTTTCACCGTGGCATCGTCTTGCATCTTGCCATCGATCATCACGGTGCCCGTACCGTCGCCCATTTCGTCGATGACACGCTTCGCCCAGCGAACCTCGTCCACATCCGGGGAGAACACCTTTTTGGCGATCTCAATCTGGACCGGGTGCAAGGACCACGCTCCAACACAACCGAGAAGGTAGGCGTTTCGGAACTGATCCTCGCAGGCGACAGTGTCCTTAATGTCCCCGAATGGGCCATAGTACGGGAGGATTCCGTTCGCTCCGCAGGCATCAACCATTCGCGCAATCGTGTAGTGCCACAGATCCTGCTGGTGCACAGGTCGGGCCTCGTGAATGTCCTCGCCAGTTGGGTCCTCACGCACGAGGTATCCGGGATGGCCGCCCCCAACTCGAGTCGTCTTCATTCGGCGGCTCGCCGCGAGATCGGCTGGACCCAGGGACAAGCCTTGCATCCGCGGGCTCGCCGCACAGATCTCTTCTACGTTCGCCACACCACGCGCCGTCTCAAGAATCGCGTGCACCAAGATTGGCGAACTGACACCGGCCCGGGCCTCCAACTGCGCAAGCAATCGATCGATGTAGTGAATGTCTTCAGGGCCTTCAACTTTGGGCACCATGATCACATCGAGCTTGTCGCCGATCTCGCCCACAAGGGTGGTGAGATCATCGAGGCACCAGGGCGAATCAAGGCTGTTGATTCGAGTCCACAGCTGCGTGTCACCAAGGTCGACTTCCTTGCCAACCTTCACGACACCCGCGCGGGCGGCTTCCTTAGAGTCGGCTGGAATCGCGTCCTCAAGATTGCCCAACAACACGTCCACCGTCGGCGCGATCTCAGGGATTTTGGCAAGCACCTTGTCGAGATGCGGCGGGAAGAAATGGATCATCCGAGAGGGCTTGAAGGGGATCTCCAGCACGGGGTCTGGGGCGCCGACAGCAAGCGGTTTGAAAAAGTCCTTAGGGCTACGCATGGGCTACAGAGTAGAGGGCTAGCTGTCGAAACCCAATCCGACGGCATCGAGCAGGCTGAGCCACGGCCCCCGCCTCCCACCATTGGCGTCTGATTTCGCCACAGCACGACGGGTGAGTTCGATTCCCATCCACCGAATTGGTTCGGGAGGGAAAGGAATCGGCTTCTTCCGAACGAGTTGCAGGTTCAATAGATCAGAGTCGGGATGACCGAGTAGGTCGAGGCACACCCTCGCGCCGAACCGCGTAGCTCCGACGCCGAGTCCCGTGTATCCAACGGCATACGCGGCTCGACGATCGAACGCAGTCCCGAATGACACAGAGAACCGACTGCACGTGTCGATGACCCCGCCCCAGCGATGCGAAAACCCGACATCCTCCAGCTGCGGAAACGTGTCATAGAAGTGCGTTGCCAGAGTGGCGTGAGTCTCGTCGGAGATATCGAGTGAGGGATCGATCTTCGAGCCGTAGTGGTAGACCGCGTCATACCCGCCCCACAGGATCCTGTTGTCTTCAGTGAGTCGGTAGTAGTGAAAGAGGTTCGTCCTGTCCGACAGGCCCTCCCGCCCCTTCCATCCGATCTCATCCATCTGTTGATCGGTCAGCGGTTGGGTCATCAGGACGTAGTCGTACACCGGCGCAATCATTCGATTGATCGCTTTGACCGGAGATTTGAAGGCATTTGTGGCGAGAATCACCTTCGCGCATTGGATGGTGCCCGAGGCCGTCCTTACTGCCATGCCGGCGCGCGTCTGCTCCAACGACAGCATCGGAGTGTCCTCGTGAAGGACAACCCCAAGTGCCTCGGCTGCCGAAGCCAGCCCCCAGGCCAAACGCGCTGGATCAACCAGCGCCTCGCCATCTGTCGTCCGGAGAGCGCCGAGGTAGGTCGGAGAGTTCACCAGCGCCCTGGTGTCCTCAGCGGAGAGCACCTCAACGCTGTGGCCGTATTCGCGTTCAAGCTCGGCGGATTCCAATAATCCGTCAACACACCACGGCTGTGTCGCGACACTTAACGAACCAGTTTCCTCCCAGCCACACTCGATGTCGTATCTCTGAATGGCATCGCGAATCCCTGCGAAGTTCTGCTCAGCCAGAGCATCAAGCCGAGACATTTCCTGCGGAAAGCGAGAGTGACCATTCTCCAGACCATGCGTGAGTGAGGAGGAACAAAAACCGCCGTTTCGGCCACTGGCCTGAGCACCGATGCGGCCCGAGTCAATGACGATCACTGACAAGTTTGGGTTGTCCTCAACGGCCTGGATCGCCGCCCAGAGCCCAGTGAATCCGGCACCGACAATGACAAGATCTACGGTGGATCCGCCGCACTGCGGTGGCCGCCGATCGGGTGTTGTCGCCTGGTCCAACCAGAACGGTTTCGGCTTGGCCTCCGACAGCGCCGCCCTCGGGTCCATTCGTTTCGCCCCCACAAGTATCGATCGTTGCTGAGCGTAGTGGAAGCGAACCAGCGATCATCGACAGTGTCCGCAACTCGAGCTCACACGCGTGGCTGGACCGATCATTGATCGGTCCAGCCACGTGCTGTTTCTAGTAGCTCCTGAGCAGAATCTGCCTGAGAGCGAACCAATGAGCAGGCTTAGGCTTCGCTCCCTGGAATCATGTCCTTGAGCTTGTCAGCAGCACCATCGATCTGATCGGTGAACTTTCCACCGGTCTTGTCATCAACGAGCTCTGCGGCCTTGTCGATGCCCTCCTCAACCTTGTCAGGGTTGCCGGAGATGAGGTCTTTTGCTTTTCCTGCGATATCACCGAGATCCATGGTGAACCTTCCTTTTGTGTTTGGCCTTCCCAGCCAGGCCACATCCTTGCACATAGCCGCACGCATTATTCGACGCCTCCACAGAGGGAAGTCACCTACGGTGGCGCTATGCCCATTCGATCGCTCGAAGAGCTTCACGCGTTGTATCCCGAGGCTATGGAAACCGCAGTGAAGAAGGAATGCCAGCACCTGTTACCTCAACACTGTGCATATATTGAGGCCTCGCCGTTTGTGCTCATCGCCACAGCCGGACCCGAGGGGCTGGATTGCTCGCCGCGAGGCGATGCTGCTCCGGCAGTTCGGATCGTCGATAGCACCACGCTCGAGTTACCCGATCGGCGAGGCAACAACCGCCTCGACACACTCCGAAACATCGTCCGTGACGGCAGGGTGGGGCTGCTCTTCCTCATCCCAGGCGTCGGAGTGACCCTTCGAGTCAATGGAACTGCGGAACTCCACGCCGAGCGGGAACTTCTCGCCTCCTACGCCGTTGGCGACAAGGTGCCCGCGACCGTGATCCGCATCACCGTGAGTTCGGTGTACACCCAGTGCCCCAAGGCGCTCATCCGATCCGAACTCTGGAACCCTGAACGGTTTCGGGATTCCGCTGACCTTCCCACGGTGGGCCAGATCATGCAGACAATCACCAATGGCGAGTTCGATGGGGCGGCCTGGGACGCCGGCTACCCAAAGCTCATTCAAGAGACCATCTACTAGCAGCGGTCACTCTCTCCCGCCAAGGTGCCAGCCGAACCTAACTGCTTCTTTCAACGGGTACTCGGCCTTTGCCTACTTCGCGAGCTGAACGCGTGGCAGGCTATCGAGCGCATCGGGAAGAGACGCTCTCAGGCGTCCAAACACTAAGGAATCATTGTGGGCGACCGGCCATCACCTCTCTACATCGGCGAGACGACTGACTCGGCACACCAACGTTCGGGCGAGGCAGTCACGATCAACCCAGATGACCTGATGACCCACGGCGT
>DORQ01000159.1:0-1170 GCA_003514205.1 Acidimicrobiaceae bacterium | reverse complement strand
AAGCTTCGCCCCGTGGGTACCGACTGGCTCTGATGCGGCGGAAGTCGCTGCAACCTGGGCGACGGGGCTGGCCGACTGGAACCTGAGCGCCGAGTCTGTGGCCACCCTTCGCTCAGGTCACGAGATGACGGTGTACACGCCCGGATCAACCGCAGGGGTTCCGCTCAACATCATTGGCAGCTTCGCTCCCCCGCCACACGGCGATGCCGAGTCGCTGCGCGATGAGGTCGAGGCGCTGGTGCAAGGCCTGCTTGGGCTTGTCGGCGTCAGCTCAGACCCGCTCTCGGGTCGCGAACACGTCCTGATGGCAAACATCATCGAGTCAGCCTGGGCACAGGGCGAGACCCTGGATCTAGCAGGACTCCTGGTTCGGATTCAGGACCCGCCCATGCGCAAGCTCGGTGTAATTGAGGTGGATTCGTTCTTTCCGAAGGCTGATCGAACAGCCTTGATGCTACGGCTCAACGGTCTCCTTGCCTCACCTAGTTTCGCCGCCTGGGGAATCGGCGCACCGCTCGATATTGAGAAGTTGCTGTTCAACCCGTCAGGTGGCGCAAATGCAGCGGTGGTCTACCTCGCTCATCTGTCCGATGAGGAACGCCAGATGGTTGTCACTCGGGTGCTCTCAAAACTCGTGGCATGGATGCGAACTCAGCCGGGTTCCACCAAGCTTCGCGTGCTGGTCTATATGGACGAGGTATACGGATTTGTTCCGCCCTCTGCTGCGCCTCCAGCGAAGAAGCCCATCCTCACGCTCTTCAAACAAGCGCGAGCCTTCGGAGTGGGAGTCGTCCTCGCCACGCAGAACCCAGTGGATTTGGATTACAAGGCCATCAGCAACGCAGGTACCTGGCTGATCGGGAGGCTTCAGACTGAGCGAGACAAGGCGCGCCTTTTGGAAGGGATGACCTCGGCATCTGGCGCCACTGACATCAGTGTTGTCGATAGCACCATCTCCTCCCTGGCCAAGCGAGAGTTTCTGCTGCACACCACCGGCGGCAAGCCACCAAAGACTCTGTCGGTTCGTTGGGCAATGTCGTATCTATGCGGGCCGATTTCCAAGGACCAGGTTGCGCTGCTTCCGGGACAAGCTGCGGCAAAGGCTGCCGCTCAAGCGGGCCAAACACCCACACACCCATCCGATCCACTGCCTGCCGCGCCTGCCGCGCC
>DORQ01000149.1:22798-24428 GCA_003514205.1 Acidimicrobiaceae bacterium | reverse complement strand
GATCTGAATCTGGGCACGAACTTTGAACTGCCCATGAGCAAAGAAGACCGATCCCACAAACTCAATCGCCGAGATCATCGCCAATTCGGTGAACACGAACCCGAGGATGGACAATATCGACATCGATTCAACACTTCGGCCGATCATGAGCACCGCTAGGAGGATGACCGCAATGGAACTCACCATGGCAGTTCCAGAGTGAGAACGTATCGCCGACTGCGCGTCCTTGCGGTCTCGTGCCACGCTCTGCACCAGCGATAGCGACACGGCGCCGTTCACGATCCCTGAGAGGACTCCGACCACGGCGAACATGCCGGCATAGGCGCCATATCCTCGTGACCCCAACGCGTTGCCCAAGAGGTAAATCGTGGACAAGCCACTCACGAGACGGCTCAGTTCAACTCCCAGCGCCCAGCCCGAATCTCCAGCTAGCTTCTGGAATCGGGCCGAACTCATGGCATTGCGTAGCCGATTGTTGGGCGTGTCGCTGGTTGGCAAGAGAAATCCGATCAGTAGCGGCGGGCCCGCGACCATGGTAGCGAAGGATGGCTGAAATGGTTGAGCGGAGCCCCGCCGCAGTTTGCGCTACCCGACAGAATCGGTACCCTTCACTCTGTGTCGTCTCCCGCCGTGCCGATCAACTTCGTCTGCGTTCATCCTGAACGCTGGCCCAGCTTCTTCCAAGACGCTCAACCGCGCATAGAACTCACTGCCCACAACGTGAGCACCCATGAAGACTGCATGATCATCCAGCCGTATGCGGAACTTCAGCAGGCGGGTTTCGAGGTTGAACTGTCAACTGCCCCAAGGCCCGAGGCCATCAATCTCATCAGCGCCATCGACTTCCATCTCAGCGATTGGCGACGAGACTGCTTTTTTCTGGCGAGCCAAGCCGATTGGATCCGTCCAAGAATTGCCCACTCGATCATTGCGATCAATCCTGTCGAGGCCGAACGCTACGGTGACTTCGCCCCCGCGTTCTTCCCACAGACTGGCATGATCCCGAGAGACCCGACTCGCGAGAACGTCATTCGATCCCTTGCGTTCTTTGGCGTCGAGACGAACCTCGGAAGTCAGTTTCGCGAACCTTCCTTCGCCACGGCGCTTGAGCAGTTGGGGGTCAAGTTCACCGTGCGAGGCTTTGACCCAGTGAGCCGAACCAGCGATTGGCATGATTACAGCGACGTGGATGCTGTTCTCGCCATCCGTTCCCTTCCAGCGGCCGAGATTCGGCTAAAACCCGAACTCAAACTGATCAACGCATGGGTCAGCGGGACTGTCGGAATCTTCGGCCCTGAGCCCGCCTACCAACATCTCCGCACCTCGCCATTCGACTTCATCGAGGCCTCAACTGCCGAGCAGGTGATCGAAGCGATCCGGACAGTGAACGAGAACCCGGGAGAGTTTGACAAGCGGGCCGCCCGGGCACGGGAACGAGCTGTGTACTACCAGAAGGAACGAGTCATCCAACGCTGGATAGCAATGCTCGAAGGTCCGGCGAGCGACCAGTTCAGAGAGTTTCAGCAAACGGGCATGGTCAGCAGGTGTGTCAGATTTGCGAGCAATGCCGCACTCCAGCGGGCCGATTTCGAGCTCCACCGACGACGGCAGAGTTCCCGCACGTTCTGAG
>DORQ01000149.1:4678-22560 GCA_003514205.1 Acidimicrobiaceae bacterium | reverse complement strand
CAACGCGAACATCAATCCGCCCTCACCGAAGACCGGCTCCGACATTGACATTCCGAGGAGCACCGGCACGAACACCACGCACCACAGAACTACAGGAAAGCCCGAGGTGGTCCGAACCCGGATGAGCGCCTGTCGCCACGCGCTCAGCATCAGCGCAGCGAACAGCCCCACGCCCACCAGCCCGTATTGCACTGCGATATTCAAGTAGCCATTGTGCGCTGACCCAATCACGAAGCCAACAGAGCGGAACAGGCGTGCCGATTCTGCCGAAGCGATCTTGTCGCCGTGGTTGAACACCTGCCCGAAGCCCACCAACGGGCGTTCCTGCAGAAACTGAATACAGGAACGCCAGATGTAGGTTCTCCCCGTAAACGTGAGATCTTTGCCGACTGCTGGCAGAACAAATTCAAGGGAGACCCCGAGCAGAAGACCCCCCGCCGCGATTCCAAGGAGGCCGACCACCGCCCACACGCCAGCATCTCGGTCTGACTCCACGCGCACGAATCGGCTGATCGACACAGAGGCGCCGAGTGCAAGAATGAGCCCCGCGGTCGCGCCAATCGAGCTGCTCCCAATCGCCAAGGCCGCCGCTCCAGCAACCACCAACCACTTCTGTAGTCGCGTGGGCTCAAAGAAGTAGGCAAACAACGCTATGAGCACCATCATCATGCCCATTTGGTTCTTATGGACAAAGCTGCCCCGCCAACCCTCAAGCAGGCCCGCCGCTCCGTCCTCGGTAACTCGGCTGAGTGGATCGATTGCTACAACAACTGCCACAAGAAGGATTGCGAAGCGGGACACCAGCCGGACGGCAGTCACGACGAATTCAACTGGAACGACCGCCATCAACATGACAATGCATACTCCGGGAAGAACCGAGGTTCTGAATATGTAGAACGAGTAGACCGAATCAACTGACCAGAGCATGGAGGCGCTCAGCCACGACAGGTACAGAATCGACAACAACGAGACGCGCCCCCGGCCAACTGCACCTCGTGGTGCCATGACGAGCAAGCCAAGTACCAGTCCGGGGATCAGCTGCAGAAGTTTGGGTGCTGTCTGCAGCGAGCTACCAAACCCTCCAAGTGGTGCAATGCCACCGGCAAAGAGACCGAGCTCAATGGAGAGATAGCAGCACAAGACCCCAATACAGAGTCGTCGGTACAACGCAGAGAACCCAACCTCGCCCCGTGGATATCGGCCTGAACGATGGGTGAACTGCCCAACGAGCCTGCTGGGAGCCACGGCGGTCATCGTTGTGGCCTCGCTGAGCCACCCAGCAACGCCTCAAAGGCGGCGTACCGCACCCGGTGCGCACCGGAATGGGTCCAACTCGTCACCCGATCCCGGCTCAATCGACCCATGTGCACACACTCATCCTTGTGTTCGCTCGCCCACCGCAGCGAATCAGAAAGTTCTCCAACATCGCCAGATTTCACCAACAACGAGGTGTCAGCGTCCAAAACGTCAGTGAGTCCCCTGGTGGAGGAAGCAAGAACCACTAGCCCCTGAGACATTGCGTCGAAGACCACCCTCGGCTGTTCATCGGAAAGCGATGGCACTACCAGGAGATCCGCGGCCCTGAGCTGGGCCAGAAAGGGTTGGCCATAGGGCACGGGGTCCGCCCAGGAAACCGCGCAGCCGAGTTCCTCCGCCAGCGCAACCATTGCCTCCCGAGCTGATCCGTCGCCAAGCACAGTCAGCGCCATTGCATCCGACCCAACCTTTGCAGAGGCCCTCAGCAGGATCTCGATACCCTTCTCCCGTTCAACCCGACCTGCGAACAACACTCGCAACCGGGGTTCTTCCAATCGTTGCTCGGCGAGCTCGTCGGCCTCAGCGGCAGATACAAGCCACTCATCGTCCAACCAAGACGGTGCCGTCTTCACGATCTCCGTCTTCTCACTGGTCAGGAGCGACCGGTACCCATCTTGGGTGATGAAAGCTAGGTCGCAGCGACGCAACGCTGCCGCATTCAGCCGCTCGGTAACCAGCGCTCTGACCTTCTGCCGAAGAGTCGAGGGCAGCCCAGGGGTCAATCTCCAGAAGCTCGATTCAATGAACGAATAGAACACTGCCGATTTCGGCATGAGCAGTCGCATGAACCAGCCATATGGCAGCGGCCATTCCACGAAGCCGGCGTAGATGAGTTGATACCCGCGTCGACCGCGAGCGAGGCCCCGAATGAGCGATGGGAGTGCAAGGATTCCGCGGATTGAGCTTTCGGCGTATGGCAGCTCAAGAAGTTCAAGTCCTGGAAACTGATCGAGTTCGATGCGCTCCCACCCATCAGGGGGAGCCCCGTGCCGGCAAGGCGACGCAACAGTGGTCGACGGAAGGTACTGAAGATGCAGCCGCAAATCCTTGAGCCACATCGGATCTGTCCAGTAGGCACCCTCGGAGTCTTTGTAGAGGAGCACGCCGATTGGGTGAAAACAGCGCACAGCGAACGGCGCGCCAAACTCGCCGAGGGTACGGGCAGCCGAGGCCGTCATGTCGGACGCCGGTACTCAATCGCAGTGTGCTGTTTCGCGCGCAGCGACCGCCACTTGTGTCGCAACACACCGGCAGCCTGGGGATACTGCGAGAGCGCGCAGTGCACACCCCATACAAGCCTGTCGCCCGGCGTCAATGCGACAACATCGGGCTGTCTCGAAACCTTGTAGATCGTTCTCGCTGCAATCGCCGGCGCTAGGCCGAGGGAAAGGCCCCGAGTCGGAGGCGCAGCCACGAGTGAGGCCAGCGGAATCGCAAGCCCGACGATCTCGGAACGACGCAACTCGCGACCGAGCAGGTCGTGATCTTTGTTTGCAGCATTCACCATGGCATAGGAGTACCCAGTCCGCTCGCAACGCTTCCACCATTGGCGAACCGACACCATGTTGACGTCGTGAACGAAGGATTCCTTGGAGCTTCTGAGGATGAGGCCACCAGCCGCACGAATCTTGATTGCCAACTCAGTGTCTTCGCCAGCAAGCAGTCCTTCTGTGCAGCCCCCTGCTGCCAGGTAGGCCTCGACCGAGATCGCCGTGATCCCGATGAACCAGTCGATCTCGCCACGCGGGCCAACCCGCCATTCGATATCGCAGACCCGATTGAACAGACTCGCCTCGCGCCGCTCTTCACGACCGGTCCCCCACACTGCGGCAACCTGCGGTTGGCGAAATCTGTCCCTGACCTCCTCCAACCAGCCATCAACGAGCAGACAGTCACCATCGAGGAACTGCACATGATGAACCGACTCGAAACGAGCCATCGCCCGCTCAACCCCAGCGTTTCGGCCACGAGCCACGCTGTGAGGTCGAGAATCATCCAGCGCAACCACCTCAACGCCAAGCCCTGCCGCGATTTCGCGACTGTGATCAGTTGACCCCGAATCGACGTAGAGCACCTGGCTGGTCTGGCGCAACACTGATTCAAGGCAACGCCCCAGCCGCTGCTCTTCGTTGCGCCCGATCACCACCACGACAGTGTGTTCAGGGCCGAGTTCGCGGGTCGGCTGAAGAGCGGCACCGCCCAACGTGGCCGGTTGCGGGTCGATCTGTGCCATCTCGTTCACCTTCGCCGAGCAGCGATCAGCCCGACCACTCGACCCACTGCGATGGCACCTCTGCGAAGTACTTGCACGGTCGACTTGTTTGGCACCGGCTGCGCGTTGGGTTTGAGTGCACCGAGGCCCGACGAGCGCTGATGGTCATTGGGAATCATGCCGCGCGACACAATCTCGCTCATGCCAATTCCGTAGAGGTAATGCTGGCGCAGCATGTCAGCGAGGCCGGCCCGATGTCGGTAGTACACGACCGCCTCGGGCAGATATGCCAGTTCATAGCCCAATCGTTCCAACTCGAACCCGAATGCCATGTCTTCACCGCGAGTGAGATTCATCGTGAATCCCCCCGCCTCTTCGAAGACCTCGCGTCGAATTCCAAGATTGGCCGAGACGATATAGCTGGACCCGAGAAATGTCGGGAGCACTCCAGGCGTGGCTGGCGGTCGCCAATTTCGCTGCTTTGGGGGACAGAGCAGTTCCTCGTCCAGAAAGCCCCCAACAACACTGTGCTCAGCCAATCCGGCCACCATTGCGGTGAGCCACCCGGGAGCGCACAAGTCGTCTCCGTCGCAAAAGGCCAGCAGGTCCGCAGACGAGGAGCCCGCTCCGACGTTTCGAGCGTAGGAAGCCGAGCGAACCTCGTGTGCATCCACCCAGCGAAGAAACTCATAGCGATCGCAGCACTTTTCAAGGGCCGCCTGTGCATCTGGGTCTGCCGTATTGAGGGCAGCTATGGCCTCCCATGGGCCTGAAAAATCCTGACGCGCAAGTGCATCAAACTGCTCAATGAGCAACTCGTCGATCGATCCGACTGGAATCACAACGGAGATTTGGGGGGAATTCACAATCTGGTCTTCTTGGTTGCTCGCCACTGGTCCCACAGAAACTTCAGGAACTGAGTGTCCTCAATAAAGTACCGGCGGAACAGCCTTTTCGGCGCAAAGAGGAACCGATGGAACCACTCAAGCCCGGCCCGCTGCATCCAAACCGGTGCCCGTCGTTGCATTCCCACATACATCTCAGCGGATGCACCCAACATCAGCATGAGTGGAACCGGGGCGTCGACTCGATCCCATTGCGCCATCAACGAATGCGCGATCTCCTCCTGCTTTGGATGAGAGAGCCCAATCACGATGAATTCGGGGCGGAGGTCAATCGAATGGTCGACACAGGTCTTCGCCAGCGCATCAACCGCAACGAGGTCTCCAACTTCGATCCTTGGCGCGACAACATAGCGGAGGTTATCGGTGTCACCCCCAAGGCGATCCACCAACTCCTGGCTCGATGCAATCATCAGCACTCGCCGAGCGGTTGACAACTCTGGCCACATTTCGGCAAACAAGGTCGACCCAGCGAGGCGCGCCTTGAGACGCTTACCGAACAATCTTGAGGACCACACCACGGGTGCGCCGTCGGGGAGGACGAAAGCTGCGCCTTCGGCCCGCTCGAGTCGACGACTCGCTCCCTGAGCGTGCAAGTGCAACACGATGTCGACGTTGGGAGTGATCAAGGTTGGGTATCGGGAACGCGGGTCAACGCCCTCGCCATCGAGGATTGTCCTAGCTAACACTCGCTCAGATTCTGCCGATACGAATCGGAGACCAAAAAGCTCTACCCGTTCTAATGTCCCGCCACCATCCACTCGGCAATGTTGGCACAGGAGCCTTGACGCCTCGTAACCCGCCGATCCCCCACTTCCACTCGACAAAGGTAATTCCAGACCACCGCTCTCACGAAACACCTCACAATTGCCTGCGTTGCTTGCAGTACTTGCATCGCTTGGGTCATTTGCGAACAGCCGAACAACCAGCCAAGCTCGATTCTGAACTGAGACCAACTCTGTGTCGCCGAGCCCTTCCAAGAATTCCCCCACCATCATGACCACTACCAACATCACGCTCGGCTACCTCATGACGCACTACCCGCGCCTCAGCCAGACCTTCATTGCCGCGGAGATTCGCGGCTTGCAAGAGCGTGGTTACACGGTGAGAACCTTCTCGATGAACATGGCCGAGCCCGAGCATCTCCTCACCGCAGATGCTCAAGAGCGCTCCCGCCAGACCACCTACCTGAAGGCCTCCGGAGTACGAGGGCTCATTGGAGCGCTCAAGACCGCTCTCGCCGCTCATCCGAAAGCCTTGGCTGAGGTGATGGCCCTCGCGCTCAAAGTGAGTGGGCCGGGGTTGCAACAGCGAGCCCGACGCCTCAGCCACCTTGCTCAGGCAGTGGTGTTGTGGGACGTGTGCGCACGGGAAGGAATCACCCAGCTCCACGCACATTTCGGCAATGCCCCCTCAACAATTGCCTGGTTTGCCACTGAGATCGGCCGCAGAACAGGCAGCGGCCCGCAAACTTGGTCGTTCACCGTGCACACGTTGGGCGAGATCATGAACACCTCCGACTCACTTCCCACCCAAAAGACCGCCTCCGCCGACGCCACTTTTGCGTGCTGTGAATACACCCGAAGCCAAGTGCTTCGCTGGACGGCACCCGAGAACTGGGGACGCGTCCAAGTCGTCCGCTGTGGTGTCCATATTCCGCCAACGCTTCCTGAACCACACCCAATTGGCTCTGTGCCCAAGGTGCTGATGGTGGGGCGACTTGAGCAGGAGAAGGGCCAGACCGTGCTTGTGGAGGCGGTTGAGATTCTGAAAGGCCGCGGGATCGATGTTGATCTGGACTTGGTGGGTGGAGGTCCTCTGAAGGACGCGTTGAACCGCCAAATCTCCCAGCTCGGCCTCGAGGATCGGGTTCATGTACTCGGCGAACTCGAACCAGCAGAAATCCCTCACCACCTACAGAAGGCAGCTGTGTTCTGCCATCCGTCATTCCACGAAGGGTTACCGGTGGCGATCATGGAGGCGATGGCTCAGGGAATTCCGGTGGTCGCGTCAGATGTCTGCGGCAACCCTGAGCTGGTGATCAATGCAGAGACTGGCCTTCTCGCTACGCCCGGAGATTCAACAGCGCTGGCCGACGCGCTTGAGCGAATGCTGAGCGACAGCGACCTGAGAGAACGGTGCCGTGTCGGTGCCTTCCAGCGGGTTTCGGACCGACACCGCGAGAGCGACTGCATCGACCACTTGGTCGAAGCCCTTCACCTTGGAGATACCCATGTCCGCTAGGCCCCTCAGAGCCGCCGTCATTGGAGCCGGAGCAATAGCTCACCAACACCTTCAGTTTCTCTCGACCTCGACATCGGCCGAGTTGGTTGGCGTATGTGACCGCTCGCCAGCGCTCAGCACGTGGGCTGCTGACACCTTCGGCGGCGTGGCGTTTCAGGACAGCGACGTGATGTTGCGGGAATGCGGAGCACAGGTGGTGCACATTCTCACTCCCCCCGCGAGTCACTTGGCGCTCGCCACTGCTGCCCTTGAGGCAGGTGCTCATGTGCTCGTCGAGAAACCTCTCGCGGCGACGCTCGCCGAATTCGAAACGCTCTACGACGCTGCTGAAGCACGTGGACTCACCGTCATGGAGAACCAGAACTACCGGTTCAACGATCAGATCTTGGAGCTCAGCTCACGAATCCGTTCCGGCGAGCTTGGAGCGCTGGTCGATGCCGAGGTTCGATTGAGTTTGGACTTCGCCTCCGACGATCGGTTCAGCTCACCGCTGCTGAACTCTCCCGTTGGTCATCTTCGCGGGGGAGCAATCAGAGATTTCCTGCCACATGCTGTGGGGCTTATCTTTGAACTCTGTGGGGAGGCCGATCCGACGGATCTGCACGCGAGCTGGTGGTCGCTGAAGAAGATCGAGCGTCTCGGCCCGGACGAGCTCGACGTTGTCTACGACGTGAAGGGCGTTCGTTGTCGAATTCGCGTCAGCGCCTCGACAAAACCCGAGGGCTTTCGTGTTGTGGCCCGAGGAACTGGTGGAGCGACCGAGGTCGACCTGTTTCAGCCAGTGGACCTGCGGGAATCGGCACGCGACGGCGGAGCGCTTTCCCCACTCATTGACCAGATCAAGGCAGGAACACGCTTAGTCACAGGGTCGGGCACCGGTCTCGCGAAGAAGGTGTTACAGCACACGCCATACCACGGCCTCAATCGGTTGCTCGGCCACTACTACCACGCACTACAAACCGGAACAGCGCTGCCACTGGAGCGTGAACAGATACTTCGTTGTGCCGGATGCATTGATCAGATCGCGGAGACTGCACCATGAAGTTGTTCATCACAGGGGCCGGCGGATTCCTCGGTTCAGCGGTCCGGGACTGCGCTGTTGCACGGGGCCACGAGGTTTCGGCGCTCGTGCGAAAGCCAACTGCGAGCGACCACCCGAATCTCACGTATGTGGACGGAGACTTACGAGCGCCCGGTGCATGGACTGAAGCGCTCGCTGGCCACGATGCCGTCATCCACCTTGCCGCAGCGAAGTCGGGTGATCTGGCGACGCAGTTTGCCGGAAGCGTCCTCAGCACTGAGGTCCTCCTCACTGCAATGGCAGCGGCGCAGACCTTGCGACTCGTACACGTGAGTTCCTTCGTGGTTTATGACTTCGACGCGGTGCCCAGCGGTGCAACGATTGACGAATCGACACCGCTCGAAGACAACCCCCGATCGAGAGACGAGTACACCCAGGCCAAACTGCTTCAAGAACGAATCGTTCGCGAGTGGGCAGCCACAGAACATGCCCCGCTCACGGTGCTTCGGCCGGGCGCTGTGTGGGCGACTGATGAGCATTGGGATGGTGGCCAGGCCATGAGCTTTGGGCGCCTCGGACTTGCAGTGGCCCCGCATGCGGCCTTGAAGCTGACACATGTTGAGAACTGCGCCGAGGCAATCGTCCTCGCTGCTGAGCGGCCTGAATCGATCGGCACCACCCTCAACATCGTGGACGACAATCCACCCACCGCCGTTGAGTTCTCACGCGCGCTCGCAGCCGCGGGCATCGAAGTGCCGCTTCCGCTACCAGTGCCCTTCGTGGCATTCCGAGCTCTTGGTTCAGCAATTCAGTATGTGAACACTCGGAGGTTCGGAGGAACTGCGAAGGTTCCTGGACTCTTCGTTCCCTCGAAACTGGACCCGCGATTCAAGCCGTTCAAGTATCCGAATGCGCGGGCCCGCGAGGTCCTCCACTGGAATCCGCGCAGTCTCTCAACACTCCTTGCCGAGGGTTCACACTGACCTGATCGGCGGGTTCTCACCGCTGCCGCTCCACTGACCAGGCAGCACTAGACCCGGACGAGCAGCAGTTCCGCGTTGGTGGCCTCAGCGAGCGAAACAACTCGCTGAAGATCGTCTCGGCTACACCCGCTGAAGGGAACGCTCAGCACAATTGCATCTGCCTGCCGCACGCTGAGTTCGGGCAACGCCGAGGCATTGACGTCACCACAATCGATGATGCACACGCCGTCTGGAGCCTCCAGCAGGTCGAGCAAACGCTCCGAACCACCCGAGCCATCCTGTCTGACGAGTTGCCCTTGAGTTCGCTCCACCAGCGCCACGGATGCACCCAGCTGCTCAAACCGCTGTGCAAGCAGTGTCGCAGTTGGATGACAGGCGCTGACAGCGTCCATCGCCACCACTGCAACCCGGGTGGAGCTCCCACCATCATGGAGTTCCGTTCGCACCGCAAGGTGGTCGAGGAGGTCGAGGTCGCCCGATTTGAGATCACCGAGCGCAGCCGCGGTGCCCGAGGATTTCGAGAATGCTCCAACCATTCGAGCCTTGGCAGAGCGTTCGAGATGACGCCTCAAGCTGACCCGAGGCCCAAACGACAGCGACACCCCAACGTAGAGTGCGCTCAGAGCCCCTCCGATCAACACGATCGCTACTGCGAGGGCAGTGTCGCGGGTTGTTATCGGTTCGGTCGGGAGGGTTGCCGGCTCGATGATGGCTGAGGTCACCTGACGTTTCGACGCGTTCTCGATGTCAGTTTGACGCTGTGCGACCACCGAATACGCGGCCCGAGCGGCTTCAAGTCGCGGCAGCTCGAGACGCAGCTGCTCGTCCGCCAGCTGAACTTGATACTCGAGATTCACGCTCAGCAACTCGTTCTTTTGGCGAACCTGCAAGGCCTTCTTCACCGCACTCGCCTCGGCGTGAGCGGCCGCAGCAGCGTCAACCTCAGCGCTGGCCGCTGCTAGATCTGCCTCGAGCAGCTTCGCATCCCGAACTGCCTGGAGCGAGGCTAGGACCCGCTCGTTGATGCCGGCGAGCGCCTGATCAGCGAGCGCCGCAGCGATCTTCTGTGCCTCCTTCGCAGTTGATCGAGTGATCGTTACCTCCACCAGGTCCGACCCTGATTCGTGGCGAACACCAAGGCTTTCGATGACCTCCGAGGCTGTGAGATCGCCAACCGCAGCAGCCACACGCTCGGCCATCGCGGTGCTCTTCAGGACGGCGATCTGCCCGTTGACGTATCGGTCTGAATCAGCGACCACCGCACTCGGAGAGGCGGTAAATTGCTGAGGTTGAATCGACAACAGCACCGTGCTCTGAAACACCGAACGCGAATCGCCCGCGACTGCACCTGCCAAGCCGAACGTACACACCGCCAGCACCGCAAGAGGACGCCACATGCGTGTGAGGGTGGCCATCGCAAGTCTCATGTGAACGCCACTCCCTTCATGTGTAGTCCCGCAGGTGTAGCCGCGCAGTTGGAGACATCAGGATGCCGTCCTACGCTCGAATTCGCAATGTCGGCCGCGAGTAGCGAGCACTTCATTGCCGCTCAGGTGTGCCATCGATGACAAAACACCGGTCCTCGATATGACCGAACGCATAGTGGCCATAGGTTCCTGCATACATGCCACGTGTCTTCTCCGACCAAGCGAGCGCGTCTGGGGTGCTAATTCGATGATGCACTTGGAGAATCCCTTGTTCGCAGACCCGATACTCCGCCCAGCTTCCCGGGAAGTCCTTCACTGAGGAAACCTCGACGAAGACCGCATTGGGAGCTTGTTCGATTCGTTGACAACGGTTTCGGTGAGTATGCCCGGCGAAATAGCCATGCAGGCTTGGATGGCGAGCAAAGACCGCGAGCAGCGCTTCTGACGCTTGAGGAAGTAGCCCGAAGAACGTGTCGGATCGAGGGTCGACTTGTGGGTTCCAGATGTGGTGATGTCCAAAGACGAGAACTGGGTTGGTTGCCGATCGGCCCTGCGCATCCAGCCAGTCAAGTTGTTGCTGAGACAGGGTGCCGTTGGAAAACCCGGGACGAGCGGTATCCAGAAGCAGGATTGTCGCTCCGCGAAGCTCGCGAGATTGCATGGGCTCTGCACCAAACTCCGCTCCATGGTACGCGTCGTGATTGCCCCGAACATGGAGGAGCCGATCGCCGAACGAGCCGCCATAGACCGCCATGAAGCGCTCATACTCTGAGATCTCACCACCCGAGGTGAGGTCCCCCTTCGCCACCACCACCTCGGGAGCAATCGCCGAGATCTCCGCGACCGCACCCCGGTTCATCACCTCGGGATATGGCGGCTGAGGCGGAACGGAGCGAAACACCGGCCCGATCGGATCGCCCTTGATATAGCCACACACCGTCTCACCGAAGTGGACATCGTTCACCGTGGCGAAGGTGCACAGGCGCGAGCCGAGCCGAGGCAGTGTCTGAAACGACACCGAACCGTGTTGATACTCAGCGGAGGGGTCAAGGTTGTCGAGACGGAAAACGCTGGTGCCGTCATGAAGCACGGCTTCTCGGTCGGTCACCGTGGTCAACTCCATGGCAACCCACTCTAGAAGTCGCCGGCCGCTCACCAGAATCGGTGAGCAGCCAGCGCTCAGATTCCCTTACCGGTCGCTGGTTGCGGGCACTTCCTCAAGGAAGAACTCGCCGTCTTGGGCATTGATGATCGCCGTGTCGCCGTCGGTCAGTTCACCCTCGAGTATTGCGGTGGCGAGACGGTCTCCGACCTCACGTTGAATCAGTCGCTTGAGTGGACGGGCGCCAAAGAGCGGGTCGTATCCACGCGTAGCAAGCAGCTCAGTTGCTTCGGGCGACAGTTCGAGGCCCATCCTGCGGTCAAGGAGCCGCGAGCGCAGGAGGTCAACCTGCAAGGCAACGATGGGCGCAAGGTCAGCTGCTTCCAACGAACGGAAGGACACGATGTCGTCAAGGCGGTTGATGAACTCTGGTCGGAAAAACTCCTTCGGGTCACCCTGCAAGTTCGACGTCATGATCAACACCACATTGGTGAAGTCGACGGTGCGACCCTGACCGTCGGTGAGACGGCCGTCGTCGAGCAGTTGCAGCAGCACGTTGAATACATCGGGGTGGGCCTTCTCAACCTCGTCGAGCAACACCACCGCGTAGGGGCGACGGCGCACAAGTTCGGTGAGCTGACCGCCCTCCTCATAGCCCACATACCCTGGGGGCGCTCCGATGAGGCGCGACACGGAGTGTTTCTCCATGTATTCGGACATGTCGATTCGGACCATCGCTCGCTCATCGTCGAACATGAACTCTGCGAGGGCTCGAGCAAGTTCTGTCTTGCCAACCCCGGTTGGCCCCAAGAAGAGGAACGAACCAATGGGACGATGCGGGTCAGACAACCCTGCGCGACTTCGGCGAATCGCTCCCGCCACTGCTGAGACGGCATCGTCTTGGCCGATCACCCGCTGGTGGAGGACTTCCTCCAAGCGGAGCAACTTGCCGGTCTCTCCCTCGACGAGGCGAGTGAGTGGAACGCCGGTCCATTTGGACACCACTGCCGCAATGTCTGCCTCGTCGACTTCCTCTTTGAGCATCGACCGATGCTCTTGAAGCTCCGCGAGGGCCGCTACTGCAACTTCCACATCGCGCTCAAGTATTGGAAGGTGGCCGTAACGGATCTCTGAGGCCCGGGTCAGTTCTCCATCGCGCTCGCAGCGCTCGGCCTCCGAACGGAGCTGTTCGGTGCGCTCACGGAGCTCGCTGATAGTGGAAATCGCGTCCTTCTCTGCCTGCCAATGCCCTCGCATTGAATCCGCGTCTTCTTGGAGGTTCGCGAGTTCTGAATCGAGCGCTTCCAGACGCTCTGTTGAGACAGAATCTGTCTCCTTCGCGAGCGCAACTCGCTCAATCTCGAGACCACGAATACGGCGCTCGACCACGTCGATCTCGGTGGGGACCGAGTCAATCTCGATTCGCAGCGAACTGGCAGCCTCATCGATCAGGTCGATGGCTTTATCAGGCAGGAACCGACCGGTGAGGTAGCGGTCGGACAAGACCGCAGCGGCCACCAGCGCGCTGTCTTTGATTCGAACTCCGTGATGGACTTCGTATCGTTCCTTCAGGCCTCGGAGAATCGCCACTGATGCTTCAACCGTTGGCTCACCAACGAACACTTGTTGGAACCGGCGCTCAAGCGCAGGGTCTTTCTCGATGTGCTTGCGGAACTCGTCAAGGGTGGTGGCCCCGACCATTCTGAGCTCGCCTCGAGCCAACATCGGCTTCAACATGTTGCCCGCGTCAAGGGAACCGTCACCCCCACCACCAGCGCCCACCACGGTGTGCATCTCGTCGAGGAAGGTGATGATTTCACCCTCGGAATCGCTGATCTCCTTCAGCACTGCCTTGAGTCGCTCTTCGAACTCGCCGCGATACTTCGCTCCGGCCACCATTGCGGCTAGATCGAGTGCGATCAGTCGCTTGTTGCGCAGCGACTCAGGAACATCTCCTTCGATGATTCGCTGCGCAAGCCCCTCCACCACAGCTGTCTTGCCCACGCCCGGCTCACCAATCAGCACTGGGTTGTTTTTGGTTCGCCGGCTGAGAACTTGAATGACTCGACGGATTTCATCATCTCGCCCAATGACAGGGTCGAGCTTGCCGCGCCGCGCTGCTTCTGTGAGGTCGCGGCCGTACTTCTCCAACGACTGATACTGGGTCTCTGGGTCTTGGGAAGTCACGCGATGGGAGCCTCGAATCTCAACCAGCGCCGCAAGGAGCAAGGCACGAGTTGCTCCCGGCAGTCGGTGGGTTTCAGCTGGGCGATCAACATCAGCGTCGACGAGCGCCAAGAGCAGGTGCTCAGTGGAGAGGTAGTCATCGTGGAGTTCAATCCGCTGTTGATTCGCGGCGCCGATGAGCTCGGTAAGTTCCTTCGACACCCTGGTGTCGGAGCCGTAGGCGCGCGGAAGCTTCGAGACGATTTCTTCGTTTGCTGTTCGCAACGACAGAGGGTTGAGGCCCATCTTGCGAATGACTGGGAGCACGACTCCCTCGTCTTGTCCCAAGAGCGCAATCACCAAGTGCTCGGGAACCACCTCAGGATTCGAGGCCGAGGTAGCGCCCGCAAGCGCTACGTTGATTGCATCTTGGGTCTTGAGCGTCCATGTGTTCGGGTCGAGACTCATCAGGTGGAACTCCTTTGATCTGGTAGTTCCATCATAACTGATATCAACAAAGTTGATAACCCCATTGTCAGGATTTCAGAGTGACATATTCCACATTCTTGATACTTCCCCAGCCAAGCACCGTGAGCATCGAGGGTTCCTCTTCGCTTCATCCCCTCCATGCCCGAGCATCAGGGCCCATTGGTTCGGTAGAGGCCCAGGTCAACGCATCAGGAATTCGGCTCAGGAATGGATCCATCAGCCTGGAGGTGGCCACACTTCAGAGCGGAAATCCACTGGTTGACCGCGAGACCAGGCGGCGCATTGACGCCGGCCGGTATCCCCAGATCACAGGAAGGCTGCTTTCCTGCTCACCAACTGGACCCAACGACTGCGAGGCAGCTGGCGAGATCACCTTTCGCGGGGTCACCACGGCCGTCACTGGCCTTCTCACGATGGCGATGCAGGAGGACACCTTGCGGATCAACGGACGAGCCGCACTCGATGTGCGGGAGTGGGGCCTGAGCCTTCCCCGACTCGGTCCGCTGAAGGTGCATCCACAGATAGTGGTGACGATCGAGATCTCTGCTCAGCGACAGCCATGATCCCACCGGAGAGCTCCCCAATTGAGTTCGTGACCGGGACCGAAACCTGGTTGGTCGACGCTGAGTTTCTCACCAGCACCTGGACATGCATCTGGGGCCGCGGGTGTCTAGGTATCGGAGACGTGGAGGATCAGACTCATTCATTCGGCTGCTGTTCTCTGGGCGCGGAATTCGCAGACGAGACCGATGCAGCAAACACTGCCGCAAATGCAGCCTGCCTCGATCCAGACCACTTCCAGTTTCATGCCGAGGCCCTAGCGGGAGGAATCTTCGCCAGCGCTGAGAACACAGCAACCCGAGTCGTGGACGGCGCGTGCATTTTCCTGAATCGGCTCGGCTTCGAGGGAGGGGCAGGCTGCGCGCTTCACATCGGTGCCGCGCAGTTTGACGAGTCGCCGATCACCTGGAAACCGGCCGTGTGTTGGGAGTTGCCCATTCGTGTGGAAGAACAGGTCGTAGAGGGCCAACCAGTCACCCTGCTCAGAAGGTGGCACCGTGAAGACTTCGAGGAGGACGCCGAATCACTCGCGTGGTTCTGCACAGACACTCCCGAGGCCTTTGTCGGCGATACTCCCGTCATCGAGTCGCTCCGCGAGGAGCTGAGCGAGCTCCTCGGAGACGAGGCGGTTGCCCAACTGCACCGGCTGCTCCTGGGCGAACCCGATGGGTCTACACCTGAGAGCAGCTGACAACCAACGCGCTCAACGGCGGCGTCGGCGCGCTTCGCTATACAGCACCACTGCGCTGTCGGGGACTGGAACAAGGTCGCGTCGGTAGTGTCGATGGGTATCGGCCACTGCATCCGCCGCAGCAGCACGGGTGGCCTGCAGCTCGCGTTCCAACTGAGCGATCCGCATCTCAAGTTCAATGACTCGTTGGACCCCCACGAGATTGTGGCCCTCAGAGGTGAGTTCTTGGATTCTGAGAAGTAGTTCGATGTCCGCCTGGCTATAGCGGCGAGAGCCACCTGAGGTGCGATTCGGGTTCAGTAGTCCTTTTCGTTCGTAGATGCGCAGCGTCTGAGGGTGCACTCCAGCCAACTCGGCAGCGACGGAGATCACGTAGACCGCCTGGGTGAATTCAGGCATGGGCGTGTTCCTTTCTCACTGCAGTAATGGGACTAGTCGCCAAGAAGCCGACAGTCGCGCGGGCGGACCGGGTAGGGGCTGGGGCGAGCCTCGGAAGAAACGGTGATGCCATCGCCGATCACACGCTTTGGAAGTTTCGTGGAGAGCCTGATGCAGAATCTCGCAATGCCACCAGCGCTTGGCGTTCCGGCTCGGTCAACGACGTCGGCACTACCAACTCGGCCGAAATGAGCAGGTCTCCTCGACCACTGGCCGAGGAGACTCCTCGTGCCTTCACTCGAAACACTCTGCCGTTTGGCGTGCCAGGAGGAATCCGAATGGTCACCGAGTCGCCGTCGACGGTCGGCACCTTGATGTCGGCCCCAAGGGCAAGCTCGGGAAAAGTGACGGGCACCGTGATCGTGAGATTGTCTCCATCGCGGCCAAAGAGTGCGTGTGGCTCGACATGAACGCGCACGTAGAGGTCGCCCGTCGGCCCACCGTTCTTTCCCGGCGTGCCTTTGCCTTTCAAGCGAATCTGCTGGCCTTCCTTCACTCCCTCAGGCAGACGGACCTTGACAACTCGGGGTCGAGTGGTGATGCCAGAGCCGTGGCAGGTGAGGCACGGGTTATCGATGATCACGCCTCGGCCTTGGCAGGAATTGCAGGGCCGGCTGAATGAAAAGAAGCCTTGGTTGTCGTCGAGCACGCCGCGACCGGAACACTCACCGCATTGGCGGGGATGTGTGCCGAGGCTGGCTCCGCTGCCTGAGCAGGTGGGACAGGAAGCGTCGCTGATCAGGTTGACCGAGGTTGTCACTCCCTTGAGTGCGTCGAGAAACGACAGGTGGAGATCAGTCTCTAGGTCGCCGCCGCGTTTCGGGCCTCCGCTCGCACCAACATCCTGAAACGGCCGACCACCGCCTTTGCCGAAGAGGTTGCCAAGCATTTCTCCAAGATCAGCACCTGCGAAATCGCCACCGCTCTGGTTGGCCCCAAAGCCACCAGGGGCACCGAAGCCGCGAGCACCGCCACCAGCGCTCATTGCCCGGACGCCGTCGTATTCCTTTCGACGGCCAGCATCGCCAACCACGTCATAAGCAGCGGAGATCGTCTTGAACTTCTCCTCTGCAACAGAGTCGTTTGGGTTCGCGTCGGGGTGGAACTTGCGCGCAAGTCGACGATACGCGGTCGTGATTTCCTTCGGAGTCGCGGTGGACGACACACCGAGGTCTGCGTAGTAATCCTTCTCGAACCATTCTCGCTGCGCCGCCACGTTGATGCTCCTAGCCCCGTACCTTCACCATGGCTGGGCGAAGCACACGCTGTTTCCATGAGTAGCCAGTCCGAAGCACCTCAGCAACGATCGGCCCCTGGTCCTCGTCATCTCCTGGCTCGGACAACACAGCGTCGTGGACATGAGGATCAAAGGCCACGCCAGTCTCCCCAAGAGGTTCAAGACCAAGCTTTGACAATGTATTCACCAGCATCTGCTGGATCGGCGCAACTTCGGATGAGCCATGGCCAGCTGCCGCCTCACATGCGTCGAGCACCGGAAGCAGTTCGGCCACCAGCGATTCCGCAGCTCGTTCAGTTTGCTCCACGCGCTGGGATTCAACCCGACGTTTGTAGTTTTCGAAATCGGCTTGGACGCGACGTACGAGGTCGAGGTACTCATCTCGTTCAGCGATGACTTTCTCAAGGGATCCGAGCGTTGTTTCAAGCTCAGACTCAAGGGATCCGCTAGAGAACGATTGGTGGGCGCCAACGCCGAAGAGGTTCTCGGAGTCTGTCGCTTGCTCGTCCCGATCAGCATCTTCCTCTACCAAGTCACCAAGGAATCCGCTCGGGTCAATGTCGAACTCATCGGAATCAAGACCCTCGATTCCGACATGAAGATCAGAGTCTGCTGAGTCCACCTCGGCGGGCTCAGCAGACTCCTCTGATGAGGTCACTGATCGTCCTCGACAACCTCGGCATCGACGACATCGTCATCTGCGCCGTCAGCAGAGGCGTTGGTCGGTTGTGAATAGCCGCCCTCTTGCGCCGCCTGCTCATACAGCTGGGTAGAGAACTTCTGGCTGCTGATCATCAGGCCTTCGGTAGCGATCTTGATCTTCTCGAGGTCGTCGCCAGCAAGTGCTTCCTTGAGCGTTGCAAGCGACTGTTCGACTTGGATCTTGTCCTCGCCCTCAATCTTGTCTCCTTGATCGGCAAGAAGCTTCTCGGTCTGATACACGAGGGTGTCAGCCTTGTTGCGCTCCTCAGCTTCATCCTTGCGCTGACGGTCTTCTTCAGCGTGAGCCTCAGCATCTTTCACCATTTGGCTGATCTGGTCCTTGGACAACGAAGACTGACCGGTGATGGTGATCGACTGCTCCTTGGAGGT
>DORQ01000149.1:3022-4475 GCA_003514205.1 Acidimicrobiaceae bacterium | reverse complement strand
TGCGGCACGCCTCGGGGGGCTGGGGGTAGATCGACCAGTTGGAATTTGCCGAGCGTCTTGTTGTAGCCAGCCATTTCCCGCTCGCCCTGCAACACGTGGATCTCCACAGACGGCTGCATATCTTCGGCTGTGGTGAACACCTCGGTACGACGGGTGGGGATGGTGGTGTTTCGCTCAATCAGGCGAGTCATCACTCCGCCCTTTGTCTCGATGCCCAGCGACAACGGCGTGACATCGAGCAGCAGGATGTCTTTCACGTCGCCCTTCAACACGCCCGCTTGAACAGCGGCGCCCATGGCAACAACCTCGTCTGGGTTCACGCCCTTGTTCGGTTCGCTACCAGTCATCGACTGCACAAGCTCACCCACTGCGGGCATGCGAGTTGATCCGCCAACCATGATCACGTGATCAAGCGCACCCATCGATACACCAGCATCTTTGAGGGCTTGTTCAAAGGGGACTCGGCACCGGTCGAGAAGATCCGCCGTGAGGTCCTGGAACTTCGCTCGGCTGAGATTCTCATCGAGGTGAAGAGGCCCAGCGTCGGTTGCGGTGATGAACGGCAGGTTGATCTGTGTCTGCTGAACCTGGCTGAGTTCGATTTTGGCTTTCTCAGCAGCCTCCTTGAGGCGCTGTACTGCCATGTTGTCCTTAGAGAGGTCAACTCCGTTGGCGTTCTTGAATGATTCGACCAACCAGTTGATGATGCGCTGATCCCAATCATCGCCGCCGAGTTCGGTGTCGCCATGGGTGGACTTCACTTCAAACACGCCATCGCCGATCTCGAGCACTGACACATCGAAGGTTCCGCCGCCCAAGTCGAACACAAGGATTGTCTGCTCAGCACCTTCTTTGTCCATGCCATAGGCAAGGGCTGCAGCGGTGGGCTCGTTGATGATTCGAAGCACCTCAAGGCCAGCAATCGCTCCTGCTTCCTTGGTGGCGGTTCGTTGAGCGTCATCGAAATACGCTGGAACAGTAATGACTGCCTGATTCACGGTGTCGCCCAAGTAGGCCTCGGCGTCGCGCTTCAGCTTCATGAGCGTTCGAGCGGAGATCTCCTGCGGGGTGTACTTCTTGCCGTCAATATCGACATTCCAGCTCGTGCCCATATGACGCTTGACGGAACGGATGGTTCGATCAGGGTTAGTGATCGCCTGGCGCTTCGCTACCTCGCCGACGAGCACTTCGCCGTCTTTGGCGAATGCGACGACTGAGGGCGTGGTTCGGGCGCCTTCGCTGTTTGGGATGACGACTGGTTCGCCAGCCTCAAGAACGCTGACAACCGAGTTGGTTGTTCCAAGATCGATTCCGACTGCCTTAGCCATTGTGTCTTTTCTCCTCATCAAGGTGGCCGCTTGGCCACCCATTCGATGCTGTTTTGGGGGCGATTGCTCGTAGTTGGTATTCGCAGCCTACCGGCTCACATCAGAGTTGCGACAAACTTGCTTGA
>DORQ01000149.1:1219-2769 GCA_003514205.1 Acidimicrobiaceae bacterium | reverse complement strand
CGCAGAATCTTGCGCTTCACCTTGTCTCCGAGGGCATCCAGACTCCAGACTTTCAACATGTATGACTTGATTCTGTTGCGACACGGAGAGAGCGAGTGGAACAAACTCAACCTCTTCACCGGATGGTATGACTGCGAGCTCACCGAAAAGGGTCGCAACGAGGCGACACAGGCGGGCACGACGATGCTGCAAGCAGGAGTGTTCCCCGCGAGTCTCCACACTTCACTGCAACGCCGAGCAATCCTCACCTCGCAACTCGCGTTGGCCACCATGGACCGGTCGTGGATCCCCACCCAACGTTCCTGGCGGCTCAATGAACGGCACTACGGCGAACTCACCGGCAAGAACAAGGCGGAGACAACCGCGCAGTATGGCGAGGAGCAGGTGAAAATATGGCGACGCTCATATGACATTGCTCCGCCACCAATAGAGCACGACAATCCATCCAACCCGAACTTCGATGACCAGTACGAGGACCTGCCTCAGGAGATCCTGCCTCAGGCCGAGTGCCTCAAAGACGTGGTCGAGCGGATGATGCCCTATTGGTATGACGCAGTGATTCCCGATCTGCGAACCAACCAAACGGTCATCATCGTCGCCCACGGCAACTCTCTGCGGGCCTTGGTCAAACACCTGGACGGCATCGCCGATGAGGCGATTTCCGAGCTGAACATTCCCACTGGAATGCCCCTCCACTACGAGCTTGACGCGTCGTTCAAACCCAAAGAAGACATCCCAACTGCCGAGCGCTACCTCGGTGACCCGGCTGCTGCCGCAGCAGCAGCGGCAGCAGTGGCCGCTCAGGCGAAGGGTGCTTGACTCGGCTCACCTGTCGCTCGGCCAGTACGTGGTTGTGGCGTTAGTTATTCTGATTGGCGCTGCTGTGCAAGGAACGGTTGGGTTCGGGCTGAACCTGGTCTCGGCGCCTCTGGTGGGTGCAATCGCTCCACAGTTGCTGCCGACCACGATGATTGTGGTCGGCGTTCCGCTGTCGATTGCGATTGCGCTCACCGACCATGAACACATCGACTGGCGAGGAGTTGGCTGGATCAGCCTCGGTCGCCTACCCGGCTCGGTCGCGGGCGCGCTGGTGGTCGCTGCGCTCAGTACACGCGCCCTGGGCGGAACCGTCGGAGTTATTGTCCTGCTCGCCTGTCTGATTTCATTAGTGAGCGTTCACCATTCGATCAATTGGAAGAACTCGCTCGGCGCCGGGGTTGCCTCAGGGTTCATGGACACCGCAGCAAGCACAGGCGGCCCGCCACTAGCACTCCTGTACCAGCATCGACCCGCCGGCGAAGTGAGAGGCACCTTCGCCGTTGCCTTTCCGATTGGTTCGGTCATTTCGATCGTCGCCTTGGCAGCGGGCGGAGCGGTACATGAATGGCAGATCCTCATCGCTGCGCTCTTTCTGCCCTCCCTTGCCGCTGGCTACTTCATCGGACGAGCCCTCATTGGGCGATTGGCGGGAAGATCCTTGCGACCGGCGGTGCTGTCCCTTGCGGCGCTCGGTGGAGTTGCTGCCATCGTTCGATCGTTGATCTAGGGAC
>DORQ01000149.1:0-991 GCA_003514205.1 Acidimicrobiaceae bacterium | reverse complement strand
GGCCATGCCAATCACCGGAGAATATGAACCGAGCTCGTGGGACTGGGTCCGCGACCAAGTCGCCGAATATGAAGCGACGGGCGGACAAAGCGCCAACACCCTGATGGACACGGGTATACCGATCATCGTGCTCACAACCCGCGGCAACAAGAGTGGCAAGGTCCGCAAGATGGCTCTGATGCGCGTGGAACATGAGGGCGAGTACGCGTTGGTGGCCTCACAAGGCGGCATGCCGACCAATCCCTCCTGGTACTACAACCTCATTGCAGACCCCACTGCCCTCGTGCTTCAAGACGGAGCTGAGCCTCAGGACTACGTGGCCCGTGAAGTGACGGGTGAGGAGAAAGCCTTGTGGTGGGATCGCAGCGTTGCGGTCTACCCATCCTACGCCGACTACCAGGAGGCGACCGATCGAGTCATTCCAGTACTCATCGCCTATCGCGCCGATCAAGCCTGATTTCACCTATCGCGAATTTCAGCTGGAGGCGCGCGCCCTTCAGGGCGAAAGCTGCTACTCGAAGTCGCGGGCGTGAGGCGACGCGTAGAGAGCCGCAAGGTCGCTGCCCTCGAAGTCGAGCACGGCCTGTCGGACCGCTGTGTCGAGTAGGTCGAGCACGCGCACCGTTCCGTCAACCTCGGCGATCGCGTCTACTCGAACCAACGGCGCCCAGTCAGGCTCACCTTCTACCGCTACTCCGCCGAAGCGACCGGCGTAGTCGTCCAGCGTCTGGAGCTTCGCCCCACCATCAGCAAGGAACGTTCCGTGTGGATCCACGAGCGACACCCCGAGCTGTCCGTCATCGCGCCGGGAGACGATCACGAAGTCGACCTGCACCGAAGACCAGTCGCCATCATCGCGTTGGTACGCGACACGAACCGCTGCTGGTACTGGCCGTGACGGGTTCCGGTACCAAGCCACGAAGCTGGGCCGCGCCAGCTCAGCGGCGAGCACCTTCGACTCGAGCGCGTTGAGCGCGACCGGGTATCGACC
>DORQ01000363.1:11640-12023 GCA_003514205.1 Acidimicrobiaceae bacterium | reverse complement strand
GGAAGGAGGGCTGCGGCCGGCTCGGCGCCCAACGGGCCAGCCACGCCCACGTATCCACTGATATCACTCGCCACGACTGCCGTTCGTGCCGCCATTGCCTCGAGGAGGATGACCCCGAAGGATTCCCCTCCTAACGAGGGCGCACAAAAGACGGTGGCTGCTGCCATCCGAGCATTCCGCTCCTCATTCGAGATCCTCCCGAGCCATTCAATTCGGGGATCCCCCGCGAACTGGCGCTTCAGTTCATCGGTCTGTGGGCCAGAACCGGCGACCCAGATTCGGAGGTTTCCAGGAATGAGCGACATGGCCGAGAGGAATACTTGGAGGCCTTTTCGTTCCTCGTGTCGCCCAACGAACAGCAGTGTCTGCCGCGAGTCGACAAC
>DORQ01000363.1:7193-11487 GCA_003514205.1 Acidimicrobiaceae bacterium | reverse complement strand
CTGGCATCGGGGCTGGCATCGGCATCAGCGCCGGGGCCGCTTCGGGGAGGGTCCACCCACGGTGTGGCGCTGGAAAACTCCGAGACATCGACACCGTTGAACAAAACGGTCCAGGGATCCGGAATTGCAGAGCGTGCCAGTGCCATGGCATCGGGAGACACCGCCACTTTGGCGCTGATACGAGAAGCGAACCGCCGGGCCAATGCCGACATCGACTTGTAACCTGGCTGGTCGCCGGCCGCGTGGAACGTTGCAACAATGGGCGCTGTCCGCATCAAGAGAGCCGTCACGGTTGGACCTGGTACGAGCGGCTCGTGGAGGTGCAGCACATCGAAGGGCTCGTCCCACAGAGCTCGAATCGTGCGCAACTGCGCTCCGGGATCTGGCGATATTGGTGCCATTGAACCATTCGAAGCATTCAGGATCGAGGTTCCAACCACGATCACGCCAGCATCAGGAGGTGGACCATCTGAGGGAGCAACGACCTGAACAAAGTGACCACGCTCCCGTAACGCCTTGGCCAACCCGAGGACTTGGCCCTGGACTCCACCGGGAATACTCAAGCTATATGGGCAGACCATGGCGATGCGCACGCACTCAGACTAGCGCTCGCCGTCCCCCGACCGTCAGTGGGCTCAGGGTTGCGCGCCTGGAACTTGCTTGCCAAGCGCCCGATAGTCGCTCGGCCAATTGGGTTGCAGGAGATGCCATTGTTCAGGCGCTCTTCGAATCAGCACTTCGAGTTGCGTCGCCAAGGCCTGCATGAAGATGGGCACGTCGGAACGGATGCTCGTTGCGCCCGGGGTGCGCTCTATCTCGATCGGAGCCAGGATGACTCCGTGAACCCCTTTCGGGCTGAAATAGACAGCTGTGGGCAGCACGCGGCACCCACCTCTCAGCGCGAGCACTGCTGGCCCGGCAGGAAGCGTGGTTTGCTCACCGAAGAAGGTCACTGGTACTCCTCCCCCACCAATATCGCGGTCACACAGCAGGCACACGATTTCCTTGTTGGCCGCGGCCATGGCCACCTCATGGGCTGCCGTGGGCCCGAGGGGAATGATGTTCATCCCGAGGGATTGACGGAACTCCAAGAACCAATCGAACAACTCTGGTGGGTCGAGCTTCTCAACGACTGCCGCAAGCCCCCATTGGCGGATCTGGGTAATCCAGTATGCGGCCCATTCCCACCCGCCGAGATGAGGGAGCGCCAAAATGGGCCCAACCTCGTCCTCTTCCATGGCGGCCTCCAAGTGCTCGATCCCCTCGACGGTGAAGCCACGCTCGACCTCGGCAAGGCTCATTCCCGTCAACCTGAATGAGTCGTAGTAATAGCGTGCGTAGCTTGCGAAGGTCTCCTGGATCTTCTGTTCCCGCTCAAGCGGGCCTAGTTCGCGACCGTAGATACGGCGAAGATTGCGAGCCACGATGACTCTGCGTTCACCGGGAAGCAGCGAGGACCCACGGCCCGCAACTGAAGCGACACTTTGGCCGACTATTCGGGGACTTTTCGCCGCAACAAGCGTTCCGCCTTTGAAGGCCCCGAGGATGGCACGGTTCTTTAGATCATTCAGCACCCTGTCTAGGGTAGGTGGCGCGACTTGCCTCGTTGGCGCATCTGCTCGCGCCGAGCCATCCAACGCTCGCTCGAGGGCGAGGTGGTTCGAGGTCCGCGGCGCTGGTTGCGCTGACGTGGAGCGGGAAGCGGCTTGGATGCTGCTCGCCACACGTTCACAAATCGTTGCCCTGCAGTTAGAAGATTCAAGGCGACAAGAATTGCGAGAACTACGAGCAGGTACTGGTCAAAGAGTAGGCCGATACCGAGCAGCACAAATCGTTCGGCTCGCTCCACGAACCCGCCGCGCCCATCGAGACCAAGTGCATCGGCTTTCGCTCGGATGTAGGAGGGAAGAATCGCAGAAGCGAACGCCGCGAAGGCAAGGACCGGCCGCTGCCCAGGATTGGGAAGCGTTGAGAGGTACCAGGCAACTCCGCCAAACATGAGGGCATCGGTCAATCGGTCGCTAACCGAATCGAAGAAGGATCCGCGCTGACTGGAGGTTCCCGAAGCCTTAGCAACAGCGCCATCGAGCGTGTCAGGAATTCCGGTGAGCGCCATCAAGACGAGGCCGACGCGAAGGGCACCCGATCCAATGGCGATGGCACAAGCCAAGGACATGACAATGCCGACCACGGTGATCGCATCCGCGGAGATTCCCGTTCGCTTCACGCTTTGACCAATGGGTTTTACCCAGGCATCAACTTGATTGCGAAATCTGCCATCGAGCATGGAATTCCTCGGATTCTGAGTACGTCTCTCGTGTGCTAACTCTAGTTAGCAGACGAGAGAAAGTACAGTACCCTGAGGCTAGTTCGTCCAGGCACCGTCACAGCGGAACTAGCCACTTGAGGCCGAGCCTGCCTCAGCACCACGTGCATCGCTGGAAGCTGCCCACTCCTCGGGGTTGTTCTCAGCGAACCACTCAATCACTGCACCAGAGACCGCATCAACGATCACGAACCCCCGCTGTTTGGGTGGCGTGTCCGCTGAGTAGACAAGCAATCGCCAGACCGGCCTCGACAGAAGACCTCGCCAGACCATCTGAGCCGAAGCATGACCAACGGGAAAGCCAACCTGTTTGGTTGCAGTGACCAAGGCTTGGCTTTCATCCACTCGCAGGGTGATCCCGGCCACGAGCCCGAACAGAGCAAATGCGCCGAGCAGTATTCCGGCCCACAGCACACCGTTGTTCACAAAGGCCGACTCATCGCGCCACAACACCCAAGATGCAATGCACCCAACCGACAGCACGAGATACATGGCGGCTGGGACACGCCGACGATTGTTGTTGGGAAGGAGATAGTCGCCAGTGAATTCCTCAAGATTGAGGTCGGCCGGCAATTCATCAACGATGTTGCCGTCATCGGTTTCTGAGGAAGTTCGATTCGAGCTCACGGTGCAATGCTAGGCCAACTCGCTCGCACACGAACAAGTGCCTCATCAAGGGAGACAGGCAAGACCCTAGTCTCGGCGGCGACACTCATGAAGTTCGCGTCTCCAGACCAACGAGGCACACAATGAACGTGAAGGTGGTCTGATTGCGATCCTCCTGCAGCCTGACCAAGGTTCAAACCAACATTGACAGCATCGCATCCAAGCCCAGATTTCAGGGCCACTACCGCGTCTCGCACCAGTGACCACAGCTCAGTGAACTCCTCCGTGGTCAACCCATCGAGGTCAGGTTCTGCACGATTGGGCAACACGAGGAGGTGTCCAGAGGTGTAGGGAAACTTGTTGAGCAACACAAAGCAGTGTTCTCCGCGAAACAGAATGTGCTTCTCGTCGTCAGAAGCATCGGCAGCCAAGATGTTCTCAAAAAGGCTGCGGCCGGCGCTCTGTTGGTTGCCGACAAGGCCCGCCGATGGGGTCTCCAGCAACGCGTCAGAGCGGTCATGGGCAACACCGGTCACATACGCAGATCTCCAGGTTGCCCACAGGTGTTCAAGAGCCATTGCTCACTACCCGACTCGATGCTCGGCAATTTCGGTGACCACGCGATCGACAAATGAGTCGAGCGGCACGTCGCGTTCGACCTGATTGCCTCTGGCGTTCACACCGACGGTGTTACTGGACACGTCATCCTCGCCCACCACGAGCACATAGGGAAGTTTCTCTGCCTTCGCTTTTCGGATCCGATTGCCAAGCGATTCCTCCGCCACCCCAAGGTCTGATCGGACCCCAACTTGTCGAAGACGTTTGATCACATCGCGGGCGTAGTCGTCGTGAGCATCCGAGACTGGCAGTACCCTGACTTGGACTGGCGAGAGCCACGTTGGGAAGGCCCCTGCGTAGTGCTCCAACAGCACGCCGAAGAACCGCTCCACTGAACCGAACAATGCCCGGTGGATCATGACAGGCGCCAGACGCTCGCCGCTGGGCGCGATGTATTCAAGTCCGAATCGCTCAGGCAGATTGAAATCCAACTGGATGGTTGAGAGTTGCCAGGATCGCCCGATCGCGTCGCGAATGTCGACGTCGATCTTTGGACCGTAGAACGCTCCGCCACCTTCGTCAGTCACGTAGTCCAGATCTGCAGCTTCCAACGCTGCTCGTAGGCCCTCGGTGGCTTCTTCCCACAACTCATCGGGTCCCACCGACTTCTCAAGCGGACGGGTAGAGAGTTTCGCCTGAAATTCAGTGAACCCAAAGGCACGCAATACATCGAGTACAAAGCTCAGCAGTGATGCGAGTTCCTCAGCAATCATCTCTCGGGTGCAGAAGATGTGGCTGTCGTCC
>DORQ01000363.1:0-7062 GCA_003514205.1 Acidimicrobiaceae bacterium | reverse complement strand
GCTGTCGTCCTGGGTGAAGCCGCGACTTCGCAAGAGGCCGTGCACTGCGCCCGACAACTCGTATCGGTACACAGCTCCCAGTTCGAACAGGCGAATGGGAAGATCTCGGTACGACCGTTGCTGTGACTTGTAGATCATCACGTGGAAGGGACAATTCATTGGCTTTGGGTAGTAGGAGGCGCCATCCATCTCCATCGCCGGGTACATGCCGTCTTTGTAGAAGTCCAGATGACCTGAGGTCTCCCACAACACAGATTTCGCTATGTGGGGGCTGAACACGAAGTCATATCCACCAGTCTCGTGACGCGAACGTGAGTAGTCCTCCATCACCTTTCGCACCAAGGCGCCTCGGGGATGCCACACGGCAAGTCCTGGACCGAGTTCTTCAGGCCAGGACACCAGGTCAAGCTCGGCTGCTAAGCGGCGGTGATCACGTTTGATCGCCTCCTCAAGACGATGCAGATGTGCGGCGAGGTCTTTCTTATTGGCCCACGCCGTGCCGTAGATGCGCTGCAACATGGGGTTCTTTTCAGATCCACGGAAATACGCACCTGCAACTCGCATCAGCGCGAAATGACCAAGCCTGCCAGTTGAGGGTACGTGCGGTCCGCGACACATGTCGACGAAGCCTGCGCCTGAAGTGTCGGAGGCAGCTGTGTTTCGATAGAAGCTGATCTGGTCGCCACCAGATACCTCCCCATCGGCGTCCTCCCCCGCCGAGGCGAGATCCATGAACGCTTGTTTATAGGGATGAGCGGCCATCAATACCTTGGCTGGCTCCAGATCAAGCTCGAACCGTTCAAAGACCTGATCCGCCGCGATGATCTCACGCATCCGGACGTCGATTCTCTCCAGGTCGCTCTCGGAGAACGTTGCGCCATCGGGCAGCTCGAAGTCGTAATAGAAGCCATCCTCGATGGCGGGACCCCCGGCGAAGGTTGCGCCGGGCCACAGTTGCAACACCGCTTGCGCAAGCACATGTGCAGTCGAGTGTCGGAGATGTTCGAGGGCCTCTGGGGCCCGATCGGTCACGAACTCCACCGTGGTCGTATCAGCCAACGGAGCTGACAGGTCGGTTGGCGAGCCATCGATCAACGCAACCAGCGCTGCCTTGGCGAGCCCTGGGCCGATATCGGTCGCTAGATCCAACGCAGTGGACCCCGCCGGAAGTTCGCGGGAGGAGCCGTCGGGAAGGAAAACAGTGACCATAGACATGGCAGTGAGCCTACCGGGAGGTCAGAAGCGACCTGGCCACATTTCCGGCGAACACGCCGAGGTGGGACTAGAAGTTCAGCAGGTCAACGAGTGGCTGAGACTTGAGCACGCTGGCGGAGGAGCGTGTTTCCTCTACTGAGGAGTCGCTGTCCGCTCGTGAAACTGAGGTCGTCGACGCTGCCCGCTTCGATTGTGGCACCGCAGAAAGCGGCCGCTTCCCGGAGTTCTCACGCTGGCTGTCCTGGCCAGTTTGTCCGCCAGAAACCTCCGAATGGGCCAGTCTGCCAGCCAACTCCGCACCAACCGCACCGACGCCAGCAGGTTCAGTTGAACTAGGAGTGGCTGTAGAAACAGAAACCTTGGGAGCGCTGGGCGCAGGGAGCGACTCGTGTGCCTTGGTTGCGTAGGTGTCGCAGTATTCCTGGCCCGACAGGTTTCGAATCTCGTACATCAATTCGTCAGTGATCTGGCGAAGCACCAGACGGTCATTCGCCCGATCACGGTATCGAGAAACATCAATGGGCGTGCCGTAACGAATGACGACCTCTCGGAACAAGTTTGGGAATTTCGCGTCGGGGGGCTGAACCTCCAAGGCTCCGACGATTCCCACAGGAATGATGGGCACGTTGGTTCGGAGCGCCAAACGAGCAACGCCAGTGTGTCCTTTGTGGAGCATTCCAGTTCTCGACCGAGTTCCTTCGGGGTAAATTCCAAAGAGTTCCCCCGCCTCAAGGATTCTCGCCGCAGAATCAAGAGCTCGCTGAGCAGAGTCGCCACCAGTTCGATCAATCGGAATCATTCCCATAGCTGGGAACAGCCAACTGGTCTTCCAATCATCGAGGTATTCGGCTTTGCCAACGTAGGTCATTCGCCGCCGGAGCGAGAACGGCACAAAGAAGGAATCGAGCACCGACAAGTGGTTTGGAGCGAGGATGGCCCCGCCACGCCGAGGAATGTTCTCGCGTCCCTCAACCTTGAGCTCCCATGCAAACTTGAACAGCGGTCCCAGCAGGGCCTTCACGAACGGTTGGATCTGACCAACTTCCCGTTTCGTCATCGAGTCCATCCCTCCCCGCTGCTCGTCCTGGATTCCACCAGGAGCCAGGTTCCTATCGGTCTATTGTGCACCGAATCTGAGACGAATGCCGGGAGTTCCTGTGAAGAAATCATGAACAGGAGATTTCTGGTTTCCCGGACTACCCCACCAGGGTTGGGATTACCCAGCGAAATGAGCGACGGGATCAGTCGTGTCCACGCCGAGCAAGGCCGCTGCCTCACTGACTCCGAGACCTTGTGCCGCTGCGGCATCTATGGCCGCTACTGCCTCTGGGGTGTTCAAATCCTCATCCAACGCAGCGCGGACAGCATCGAGCGCCCCACTTCCAGAACCCGCCGCCACCCAGGCCCGCACGCGTTCGTCGGCTTCGCCCATCAGGTGATCGTTCCACTCCCAGGAGTCGCGATAGTGATGACTCACAACTCCCAACCGGATGGTTCGAGGATCGAATTGCATCGCGAGGTCCGAAACAAACACGAGGTTGCCAAGCGACTTCGACATCTTCTCACCATCCATGCGGACCATGGCTTGATGCATCCAATGTCGCACGAGCGGCTCGCCGGTCGCCGCCTCCGATTGAGCGGCCTCACACTCGTGATGGGGGAAAATGAGATCCGCTCCACCGCCGTGTAGGTCGATGGTGGTTCCAAGTTCTCGCAAACACAACGCAGAACATTCGATATGCCAACCCGGCCGTCCTGGTCCCCACAGCGATTCCCAGGCTGGCTCATCTTCAAGCGACGGCTGCCACAGGATGAAGTCCAACGGATCGCGCTTGAGGGGATCATCGATGTTGCCGCCCCGCTCCTTTGCGAACTCCAGCATCTGCTCTCGGGAGTAGCCCGAGATTGTCCCAAACTTCGGTGATTTCGCGACCTCGAAATACACCGCACCGCCAGCTTGGTAGGCAAAGCCTCGATCAAGAACCATGCCGATAAAGCCACGGATATCTGCAATGGCGGAGGTGGCCCGTGGTTCGGAATACGAGGGAATCATCCCCAGAGTGACCATGTCGCGGTTGAACCGGGCCACCTCGGCCGCTGCGAGATCGAGGTAGTGCACCCCAAGCTCTCGAGCCTTGCCCAAAATGGAGTCATCGACATCGGTGATATTGCGAACACACAGGGTCTCGTGACCGAGGTCGCGCAATCGACGTTGGAGAACATCGTATGAGAGATACGTTGCGGCATGACCCAGGTGAGTCGAGTCGTACGGTGTGATGCCACAGGTGTACATCGTGACCCGCGGACCAACCTCAAACGGCTCAATCTGGCCACTCGCTGTATTAAAAAGACGCACCGGACCAAACTAGTCGGAATCCGAACCAGTCGGAATTGAGTGCGGTACCTGTGCGTTACCTACCGCTGAGCTAGAACTTCAGGTCGTCGAGACCAGTGAAGCGAATCGCCACACGGGTCTTGTACTTCATGTTTACCTGGAGGAGCACTGCCGCAAATGCCTCAATCGGCGCAGCGTTGCTCAGCTCGCCAGCATCGAGTGGTCGAAGATCAGGCATTCGAGACACAATCTCGATCGTCGTGGCCGTAGCGGATGGATGGTCAGAACACACGAGCACGTCGCTAATGCAGGGGTGACTGATATCGCCAAGCTCCTTGGCGGGAACGTGGTGCATGGCGGCTGCGACCAACGACTGAGGAACGGCTGCCTGAACTGACGCAGCGACGGATCCACGCGGCGGAACGAGCGGCTGGAACTCATGGCCGACCTTGGCCAGCGCGTTGGCCATGGAGATCACGACCTTGCCCTTGAGGAGCGGTGCCACTTCTTTGACGGTGCTTGCTGCGGCGTCCCATGGCGTTGCGACGACAACGACATCTGCAGAGGCCGCTGCCTCGTTATCTCCGGCCTCGAGGGAAATCCCGCGGTCAGCCCACTTCGCATTGAGCCGGTCCACCACTTCGAGTGCCCGGTACTTCGAGCGAGACCCGATAACAACCTCAAACCCTGCCGAGGCCAATCGCACGGCTAAGCCGCTTCCTGCAGGTCCTGTTCCACCGAGTACGCCAATTTTCATTCTTGCAGTTTGTCGGGTTATTGCGATTTCTGTCGAATTTTCCAAGACATCGCAAGATATTCCGATGCAACGCTGGGCCGCACGGGTGGAACCGAACTGGCCGAAGTGGCGCCTTCGACCGTTATGGTGACCGAGATGGATCCCGCAGCGGTAGCCGAGCCCACCGAGCTTGCAATCGACCTCTGCGCCGTCACGCTGCGCAGGGGAACAACAACGACGCTCGGGCCACTGAGTTGGCAGGTGCGCCGAGGCGAACGATGGGTCGTTCTTGGCCACAACGGCTCAGGAAAGACCTCACTCGCTCGGCTCATCACCTTGTACGAACATCCAACAACTGGTTCGACCACCGTGCTTGGAGAGACACTTGGCAGAACCGATGTTCGTGCACTGCGCACCCGAGTCGGCTTCGTCAGTGCGGCCTTTGTGGACCTCGTGAGACCGAGCCTGACCTGCAGTGACGTTGTGGTGTGCGCACTCAATGCCGCGTTGGAGCCGTGGTGGCACACCTATTCCGAGGAGGACCGCAAGCACGCGGCCCAGTGCCTTGAGGCAGTCGGCCTCGGCGAGTTCGCTCATCGAACATTTGGGTCACTCTCCAGCGGTGAACGCCAGCGAGTGCAACTTGCCAGAGCACTCATGGTTGACCCAGAGCTGCTCGTGCTTGACGAACCCTGCGCCGGGCTCGATCTTGCTGGCCGTGAACAGCTGGTTGCGGATCTCGACGCGATGGACGGTGGCCGAGGTCGGACGCTGGTGCTTGTCACGCACCATGTTGAGGAGATCCCGACCACCTTCACCAATGTGCTGCTTCTTCGCCAGGGTGAGGTTGTCGCCGCTGGACCTCTTGAGTCGGTCCTGACCTCTGCACATCTCAGCGTCTCAGCGGGAATTGACTTGAGTCTCGACCATCGACACGGGCGATGGTCCGCTGTTGCTGCGCCAGTCCAGTATCGACAATGAGCATCAGCGGTTGGGCGCCAACACCTAAGCGTTCGCCGAACCAGCCTCCACGGCCTTCAGATACTCCACGAGCGCGATTCGTGAGCGATCAATCTCCGCATCGAGAACCTGGGAGAGCAGCGGGATCCAGAGGGAACCTCCATACTGCAACGTGACCGCAATTGCGGTTCTACGAGGTTGCTCAGACCCGCTGGCATGCCCTGTGTCGTGCCCAACAGCGGAACCCTCCACGGTGAGCTGCCACAGCGAGTGAGTTCGGTCGTCCCGCTCGACGCGTTCGAAGGTGATGGGAAACTGCTCGCCGCCGGTGGTCCGACACATCCTCAAACGCTTGGAACGTCGAAGTGGTCCGAGTTGGCCACGAAGTTCAACAACCCACGCTGGACCTGGATCATCGAGGTCAGGCTCTGCTGGCTCTACCGCCGCAACGATTCCCATCCACGATGGATAGGTTGCCAAATCGGAGAGCACTGCCACCAGCACCGCCTCGGAACACTCGGTTTCGAGCGTGGTTGTGAGGTTCATGGCTGGGAGGAAGTGGCTTGGCTCAGCGCAGATTCACCAATGACCCGGGCAGGACCGCTCAGTGCCTCCTCCTGGGTTGGAATTGGACTCGCACCCCATGCCGACTTCAACAGAGGGTACGGGTTGACCGGCACGCCTTGGCCAGGGTGGATCTCATAGTGAAGGTGGGGCGGACCACCATCAGCGTTGCCGGTATCGCCCACGTATCCAATGACATCGCCGGCCCGCACTGACACTCCCTCCACAATTCCGGCAGCGTATCCGCTCAGGTGGGCGAAGTAGTGGCCAGCGCCACTGGCACCGATGATCCAACACTTATGGCCGCCGAGTGTTGCGTCCCCAATGCCAGACATCACGCCGTCCTCAGGTGCCAGAATCTCGCGACCGAGCGGCGCCATGATGTCGGTTCCCTCATGCCAATGCGCAAATTCGGAGCCAACCATTCTCGGGAATCCCCAGCTGTCGATGAAATGCACCGGTCCAGCGACTGGAAATCGGTACCCAGCTACGTAGAGATGCGATCCCGCCTCGAACGCGGCAACTTTCGCTTCGGCCTCTAGGTGGGCAAGTTGCGCGCGCTGCTGAACGGCATCATTCCATTCCACCTCGGCCGCGGCGGACGCTCGCGCCTCAACCTGAATCACCTGCTCCGCGTCGAGTTGCTGAGTATCGGCGCGATACTGAGCCAGGGCCTGAAGCACCTTGGCTGCGAACACATCAAGAAATCGTGTTGCTCTGCCATGTGTCTCGGGGTCGAGCAAGAGCCGAAACAGAGTTTCCTGGTCGTCACCATGCACGTAGGCCGACACTGCAATTTGCTTTGCCACCCGAGTGGAGTCCGATGCCCGGGTAATTCCGAGCTGGGACTGCCCCGACAGTTCCGCGAGTCGTTGATCGATCGACTGAAGGCGCTCGTGGGAGGCCTGTGATTGCGCAATGGACTCCTCCATTGCGGCCTGCGTCTGTTCTGCCTCGCGCTTCGCCTGCGCGAGCTGCTCGGACACCGCGGCCTTCTGCGCCACCGCCAGCTCGACGTTGAACTGCGCGAGCAGCACGTCGAAGTAGACGACCGTCACCCGGATGATCAGGTCCTGCTGCGCCGAGGCCAGCGTGAAGTCCGNNCGCTTCGCCTGCGCGAGCTGCTCGACCAATATCGCTCGCGACGACTCGTCGAAAAGCGGTTGAGTCTGCGTCGATCCAGCACCACTGCCTTCCGTCGCTCCGAGCAGCGGATCTGCCAACGGGTCGACCGGCGGGTCAGCCATCGGGT
>DORQ01000328.1 GCA_003514205.1 Acidimicrobiaceae bacterium | reverse complement strand
CCGCTGCCCACCGAGAAGCACCGCTACACGGTGATCCGCTCGCCCCACAAGTACAAGGACTCGCGCGAGCACTTCGAGATGCGCATCCACAAGCGGCTCATCGACATCCTCGAGCCCACCCCCAAGACCATCGACTCGTTGCAGCGCCTCGACCTCCCGGCTGGCGTCGACATCGAGATCAAGATCCAGAACGCCTAGTCACTAGGCAACAAGGGCGTTGTCCCTCGTCCGGCCCCGAGCCGGATGCCACACAGAGTTTGGTTGCGACCACGCGTCGCGGCTAACCTCTGCAAGTCGTGTGAACGGGCAGACCTCGAGTCGGCTGTCACACCAGCGAATCGACGTTCGGCCAGGCCTCCGGGAACCAGTCGGCACAACCGAGAGATCGCTCCGCCTGGCCCTGCCCTGCGGAGCGTTCGCGTGAAGGGCTCCACTGTCACCACGACGTGGATGAGTATGAGCCCAGGAGCGAGAGTGATAGTCGTCATGGCGACGAAAACAGTTGTAGGTGAAAAAGTAGGAATGACGCAGGTCTGGGACGAGAACAACAACGTTGTTCCCGTTACCGTTCTGCGCGTGGAGCCCTGCCGGGTAGTTCAGGTCAAGACTCCTGACTCCGATGGGTACAGCGCAGTCCAGGTGACCTTCGGTACCCGTGACGCACGAAAGCTCTCCCAGCCAGAAGCTGGTCACTTCAGCAAAGCTGGAGTCGAGCCTGGTGTTCGTCTGGTTGAACTACGTCTTGATGACGTCTCTGCTTATGAGGTGGGCCAAGAAATTGGTGTTGATATCCTCGAAGCCGGAGAGCGCGTGGACGTCACTGCCATCAGCAAGGGTAAGGGATGGGCGGGCGTCATGAAGCGCCACAATTTCAGTGGCATGAGCGCATCCCACGGAACGCACAAGACCCACCGCAAGCCTGGGTCCATCGGCCAATGTGCAACGCCGGCCAGGGTGTTTAAGGGCACTCGGATGGCTGGCCAGATGGGCAACGAGAAGGTGACGATCCTGAATCTGAAAGTTGTCGAGGCCGACGCTGGCCGAAACATCCTTCTGGTTCGAGGCGCTGTCCCGGGGCCCAACGGCGGTCTCGTCGTCATCCGTGACGCTGTGAAGGGTGGTAAGTGATGCCTCAAGTCACTCTGAAGAATGTGGCTGGAACGTCTGCTGGATCGATCGATCTTGATGACGCCGTCTTTGGCCTTGAGCCAAACGTTCCTGTCATGCATCAGGTAGTTGTTGCTCAGCTTGCAGCTGCTCGAGCTGGTACTCAGTCGACGAAGACCCGTTCAGAGGTCTCTGGCGGAGGGGCCAAGCCATTCAAGCAGAAGGGCACCGGCCGAGCCCGGGCAGGCTCTACTCGTTCGCCGAACTGGCGAGGCGGTGGCGTCGCTCTAGGCCCTAAGCCCCGCAAGTATGACCAGCGAACACCCAAGAAGATGAAGAAGCTGGCACTTCGCTCCGCGTTGTCGGATCGAGCCGCCGATGCCAAGGTCATTGTTGTTGACAGCTGGAATTTCGAGACGCCGAGCACGAAGCAAGCGCGAGCCGCTCTTGCCAATCTCGGAGTGCAGGGTCGAGCCCTCGTCGTGTTGAATCCTCAAGATGTAGGAGCGTACAAGAGCTTCCGCAATATCCCCGAGGTTCACGTACTAGCCATCGGCGAGCTCAACACATACGACGTGTTGGTTTCGGACTTCGTTGTCTTTACCCAGGACGTACTTCCTACAAGTGCTCCGGCTGACACAGGAGAAACTGAAAAGTGAAGCACCCACAGGACATCATCATTCGACCAGTTGTCAGTGAGAAGTCATATGGGCTCATTGACATGAACGTGTACACGTTCGTCGTTGCACCAGGTTCTTCCAAGATCGAGATTCGGCAGGCAGTTGAAGCTATATGGCCTGGAGTCAAGGTCGCCAAGGTGAACACGCTGAATCGCAAAGGCAAAACGAAGCGAAGCCGAAAGGCCGCAACAACTTCCAAGCTGCCCGATACCAAGCGGGCCATCGTCACCCTTGCCGAGGGTAGCGAATCAATAGAGATCTTCCAGGCAGGGTGAGGCATAGATAATGGCTCTTCGTAAGCGCAAACCAACTAGTCCGGGCCGTCGATTCCAGACCGTCTCTGACTTTGCGGAAATCACCAAGTCCACGCCAGAGAAGTCGCTTCTCGCTCCTAAGCACCGCACTGGTGGAAGGAACAACCTTGGCCGCAAGACCTCGCGTCATCGCGGCGGTGGCCACAAGCAGCAGTATCGAATCATCGACTTCAAGCGGAAGAAGGACGGTGTTCCGGCCAAGGTGGCGGCGATCGAATATGATCCAAACCGAACCTGCCGCATTGCCTTGCTCCACTATCTCGATGGAGAGAAGCGTTACATTCTTGCGCCGAAAGATCTCAATGTAGGAGACATGGTTCAGTCGGGCCAAGGCTCTGAGATTCGCACCGGCAACGCTCTTCCGTTGCGCTTCGTGCCCGTCGGTACCGTTGTGCACAACGTCGAGTTCCAGCCAGGCGGCGGCGGCAAGATGGCTCGCTCTGCAGGCGCCAGCGTTCAACTGGTGGCGAAAGAGGGTGACTTCGCGACACTGCGTTTGCCTTCCACGGAAATGCGACGAGTGCCGATCGATTGTCGAGCAACAATTGGTGAAGTTGGCAACTCGGAGCACGAGCTCATCAAGATCGGCAAGGCCGGTCGAAATCGCTGGAAGGGCGTTCGTCCGCAGACTCGCGGTGTCGCAATGAACCCAGTAGATCACCCCCATGGCGGTGGCGAAGGCAAGACCTCCGGCGGCCGTCATCCAGTGTCCCCTTGGGGCAAGCCCGAGGGTCGCACCCGCGACAAGAACAAGCCGTCCCAGCAACTCATCGTGCGCCGCCGCCGTACTCGCGGCTCACGCCGATAAGGGTCGAGGAAAGAGAACAGTATGCCTCGCAGTCTAAAAAAGGGTCCCTTCGTAGACGATCATCTCCTGAAGAAGGTGGATGCACTGAACGAATCAGGTACCAAAACAGTCATCAAGACATGGTCACGCCGATCGACAGTCATTCCTGACATGGTCGGCCACACCATTGCGGTTCACGATGGTCGAAAGCACGTGCCGGTCTATCTGACCGAATCGATGGTGGGCCACAAGCTGGGCGAGTTCGCACCAACTCGCACCTTCAAGTTCCACGCCGGCCAAGAGAAGTCAGGGCGTCGCTAATGGCATTTGGAGTGAAGACGAACGAGCGCCCAGGCACACGGGCCCAGCTTCGCCACGCGCGGTTCTCCGCGTACAAGGCACGCGAGGTGCTGAATCTGATCCGTGGCAAATCTGTCGCCGAAGCGCGGGCAATCCTGCAATTCACCGAGCGCGGCGCGGCGGATTCCATCATCAAGATTCTGGACTCCGCAGTAGCAAATGCCGAGCACAACGACGGCATTGCGGCGAGCGAACTCTACGTTTCGGCCTGCTTCGCAGACGAAGGCCCGACGCTCAAGCGATTTAGGCCACGAGCGCGAGGTCGGGCCGGCAAGATTCGCAAGCGAACCTGTCACATCACCATCATCGTGAGCCGGTATTCATCAGCTGACCTTGAGGTTGTTCAGGCCAAGGCTGCCCGACGCTCACCAGCCGCTGCTGCTGGTGGCTCTCGAGCACAACGGGTTGCTCAGAGCAGAAAGTCCGGTGAGTCTGCTCAGGGCGCAGAGTCAGAAGCTCCAGCCGCAGAGGCCTCTATTGAGGAGGCATCGGCAGATTCCGCAGACACCGAGGCTGCTGACGTCATCGAGTCCGAGTCATCGCCGCAGGGCTTGGCCGACTTGTCCGCTGAGGCCCCATTCGGGCCTGGCAGTGCGGCTGCGCACGAAGACGGTTCCGCTCCCGATGGTTTCACGATTAAGGGAAATGCAAGCTCAAAGCTGTATCACCCTGAGGACAGCCCGTTCTACGGAAGGACGATCGCTGAGGTCTGGTTCGACTCCGCTGAGTCCGCTGAGGCTGCTGGGTTCTCCCTTCCGCCATCCATGGCCAAGAAGGCCGCCGAAGCAGATTCAGACGACGCTACCGAGGGAGAGAACTGATGGGCCAGAAAGTCAATCCCTACGGCTTCCGGCTGGGAATAACGACCGAGTGGAAGTCTCGCTGGTTTGCCAGCCGCCAAGAGTACGTGGACTATGTCATCGAGGATTGGAAGATCCGAGATTTCATCATGACTCAACTTCCTAATGCCGCGATTAGCCGCGTTGAGGTCGAACGAACTCGCGACCGTCTTCGAGTCGATGTCCACACAGCGCGTCCCGGAATCGTGATTGGTCGTCGTGGCGCTGAAGCAGATCGCCTTCGCACTGGCCTGACCAAGATCACGGGCAATGCGAAGGTCCAGCTGAACATTCAAGAGATCAAGCAGCCAGAGCTTGACGCCACGTTGATCGCTCAGGGTGTTGCGGATCAGCTTGTCGGACGTGTTGCTTTCCGACGTGCGATGAAGCGAGCAGTTCAGAACGCACAGAAGGCTGGGGCGCTCGGTATCCGGGTCCAGTGCTCTGGTCGGCTTGGTGGAGCGGAAATGAGCCGGACCGAATGGTACCGGGAGGGTCGAGTCCCGCTGCATACGCTTCGAGCAGATATCGACTATGGCTTCCGAGAGGCGCACACTACCTACGGCCGTATCGGCGTGAAGGTGTGGATCTACAAAGGCAACATTCTGCCGTACAAGCCACAGATCGATGACAAGGCTCTTCGCGAGGCAGCTCTTGCTGTCGGCGAGACTGCTGGTGATCCTCGTGCTCCTCGAAGAGTCGTGTCCTCCACGGCTAAGCGCCGAGCTGAAAGCGTCGCTGCCTCTCTCGAGGTTGAGGAGACAGTGCCGCTGGTGAAAGAGGCTGATCCAGATCTGGAACGCCTGCTTGAAGAAGAAGAGCAAATTGAACGGGCAACGCGGCAGCATCACGAGACCCCGCACTTCCGGCCCGGGGATGGTGACTGATTATGTTGATGCCGAGAAAGGTTAAGCACCGCAAGCAACACCGCGGACGTCTGACCGGAAACACAAAAGGTGGAGCATCTGTCTCCTACGGCCAGTACGGCATTCAGGCGACTGAGCCAGGCTGGATTACCGCCCGCCAGATTGAGGCAGCTCGTATCGCGATGACGCGTCATATCAAGCGTGGCGGCCAGGTGTGGATCAATATCTTCCCTGACAAGCCAATCACGCAGAAGCCTGCAGAAACCCGAATGGGCTCAGGTAAAGGCAATCCCGAGAAGTGGGTTGCAGTGGTCCGACCCGGCAGAGTGATGTTTGAGCTCTCATACCCGGACGAAGAGATTGCACGTGGCGCGTTGAATCGAGCGATTCAGAAGCTCCCGATTAAGGCAAAGATCATCAAGCGGGAGGAAGGCTTCTGATGGCTCGCAGCACAGTGAACGACATGGGCGACGCCGAGCTCCTCGAAGAACTCGCTCGTCGCAAGCAGGAACTCTTCGAGCTCCGTTTCAAACTCGCAACTGGGGCGCTGGAAAACACCTCCAAGTTGGCAAACGAGAAGCGAATGGTTGCCCGGATCCTTACCGAGTTGCGTGCACGTGAGATTGCGGCTGCAGAGCAGGTCGATGCGAAATGAGTGAGAACATGACCGAAGGTACGACGACTGAGCGAAACGCTCGGAAGGTTCGAGAAGGGCTAGTCACCTCGAACGCAATGGACAAGACCGTGATTGTCACCGTCACCGAGCGAGTGCGCCACAAGAAGTACTCAAAGACGCTGCTGCGCAATACCAAGCTGTACGTGCATGACGAAGCCAATGAGCTCAACGTGGGCGACCGCGTACGAGTGGCAGAAACGCGACCGTTGTCAAAGCTGAAGCGCTGGCGAATAGTGGAGATCCTGGAGCGTGCCCGATGATCCAACAAGAGTCTCGACTTCGAGTGGCAGACAACTCTGGTGCGAAGGAAGTTCTGTGCATCAAGGTGCTCGGAGGCTCCCGGCGACGATATGCGTCGATCGGCGACATCTTCGTTGCTACTGTCAAGGATGCCTTGCCCGGTGCGGCGGTGAAGAAGGGTGACGTCGTGAAATGCGTCGTCGTTCGAGTGAAGAAGGAAAAGCGTCGACCAGACGGCTCCTATATTCGATTCGACGAGAACGCGGCGGTGCTCATCAACGATTCGAAGCAACCGCGTGGAACGCGCATCTTCGGCCCAGTCGGCCGCGAGCTGCGAGATAAGAAGTTCATGCGGATCGTTTCGCTCGCCCCGGAGGTGCTGTGATGAAGATTCGTAAAGATGATCGAGTCGTTGTGCTTGCTGGCAAGGACAAAGGCAAGGAAGGGGTCGTCAAATTGGCCCTTCCGTCTGAAGGCAAAGTCGTCGTCGAGGGCGTCAACGTTGTGAAACGGCACCGTAAGCCAAGCCGTGCGATGGAGCAGGGTGGAATCGTAGAGAAAGAGATGCCAATCGATGTCTCCAATGTTGCGATTCTTGCTGCTGACGGTAAGCCGACCCGAATTGGCTACGTCGTCGAGGCAGACGGCACCAAGAAGCGAGTAAGCAGAAGAACAGGAGCGGAGATCTGATGGCAACATCTCTAGAAGTCCCGCGACTCAAGTCAATCTATAACGACGAGATTCGAGCAAAGCTGCAGACAGACTTGGGTCTGCCGAATGTGATGCAAGTCCCTCGACTTGAGAAGATCGTGATCAATGTCGGCTGCGGCGGCGCAACCGAGCACAAACAACTGATCGACAAAGTGGTCGATGAGTTGACAATCATTTCTGGCCAGAAGCCAGTTGTCACTAAGGCGAAGAAGTCGATTGCTGGCTTCAAGCTTCGCGAGGGCAACCCCATCGGCGTCAAGGTGACACTTCGAGGCAATCAGATGTGGGAGTTCTTTGACCGCCTGCTGACGCTCGCTATTCCTCGTGTTCGTGACTTTCGAGGCTTGAATCCACGGAGCTTTGACGGGCGAGGCAACTACACGTTCGGAGTTACCGAACAGCTGATCTTTCCTGAGATTGACTACGACAAGGTCGACGTCTCTCGTGGAATGGACATCACCATCGTAACCACCGGTCGAACAAATGAAGAGGGCAAGGCGCTCCTCGAAGCATTCAAGTTCCCATTCCGACGTGAAGGGCAGCAGTAACAGCCATGGCAACCAAAGCGCTGATCAACAAACAGCAAAAGAAGCCAAAGTTCAAAGTACGTGGCTACACGCGATGCCAGCGTTGCGGCCGTCCTCGCGCAGTGTTTCGTACCTTCGGACTTTGCCGTATCTGTCTACGGGAATTGGCGCACGCAGGCGATTTGCCAGGCGTGACCAAGGCCAGTTGGTGAAGGGGCGAACTTATGACAATGACTGATCCCATCGCAGACATGCTGACCCGTATTCGCAATGCGAATACAGCGATGCACGATGACGTGTCGATGCCGAGCTCTCGCCAGAAGCTGGCTCTCGCAGCCCTGCTTCGTAAAGAGGGGTACATCGGAGAGTTCGCAGTTGAGCCTCGGCCTAACTCCCCAGAGCAGGTGCTCACGATCCAGCTGAAGTACTCCCCCGAGCGGGAACGAGTCATCTCTGGCATCCAGCGCATTTCTAAGCCTGGTCTTCGTGTGTATTCAAAGTCGACTGAGGTGCCACGTGTTCTCGGCGGTCTCGGAATTGCAGTCCTTTCTACTTCCTTGGGTCTCTTGACTGATCGCGAGGCGCGTAAGCGCCGAGTGGGCGGCGAGATTCTCTGCAAGGTCTGGTGACGGCATGTCCAGAATTGGTAAAGCGCCGATATCTATTCCAGCTGGCGTGTCGATTGATCTCGACGCCGGTGCAGTGACTGTCACAGGTCCGAAGGGCAGCCTGTCTCAGCCGATTCCTGGTGCCCTGACAGTTCGTCAGGACGACAGCGAACTCCTCGTCGAACGGCCAGATGATGGCCGTGAAAGCCGATCTCTGCACGGCATGTTCCGTTCGTTGGTGAACAACATGGTGCTCGGCGTGACGCAAGGCTTCCGCAAGGACCTCGACATCGTCGGAGTGGGCTACAGGGCTGCGGCTCGGGGCGATTCCGCTCTCGACCTGCAGTTGGGCTTCTCTCACCCGGTTGAGGTGGTAGCACCCGAAGGCATTCAGTTTGTTGTCCCGCAGCCAACTCGCATCGAGATCCACGGGATCGACAAGCAGCTGGTTGGTCAGGTAGCGGCCAACATTCGATCAATTCGCAAGCCTGAGCCCTACAAGGGTAAGGGTGTGCGCTATACAACAGAACGTGTCCGCCGCAAGGCCGGCAAGGCAGGCAAGTGATGCGCTGCTCGAGAGAAAGTGTCGTACGGGCATGACAGACATGGCCAAGTTCACCCGGGATGCGCGACTTCGTCGCCATGCCAGGGTCCGCAAACTCGTGCAGGGAACCGCAGAACGTCCGCGTCTTGCAGTCTTCCGCTCAAACCGACACACCGTTGCGCAGGTGATCGACGATTCGACGGGCCGCACTCTTGCGGCCGCATCGACTCATGAGCCAGCGCTTCGATCGGTTGGAGGCAATCGTGAAGGCTCCGCAAAGGTCGGCGAGCTGGTCGCTCAACGGGCAAAGGAAGCCGGAGTGAGCGCAGTGGTGTTTGATCGTGGCGGAAACCGCTACCACGGTCGTGTCGCAGCAGTTGCTGAGGCCGCTCGTGAAGCAGGATTGGAGTTCTGATGGTGGTTGGTAACGATTCCGATATTCAACTGCGCGATTCACGGGTGATCAACATCAACCGTGTCGCCAAGGTGGTCAAGGGCGGTCGTAGATTCTCATTCACGGCGCTCGTGGTGATCGGTGACGGCGCAGGCCGGGTAGGTCTCGGATATGGCAAAGCGAAAGAAGTGCCGCTTGCCATCCAGAAGGGGACTGAGGAGGCTCGAAAGAACCTCTTCTCGGTTGCCCTCGCAGGCTCGACCATTGTTCACCCCGTGATCGGCGTTCTTGGTGCGGGACGCGTGCTCTTGCAACCCGCTGCCCCTGGTACTGGTGTGATCGCCGGCGGCGCGGCACGGCAGATCCTTGAAGAGGCTGGCATTCATGACGTGCTTTGCAAGTCGCTTGGCTCCTCGAATTACATCAACGTCGCTCGGGCAACGATTAACGGATTGCAGAATCTTCGTCGACCAGATGAAATTGCCCGGCTCCGTGGACTGGATCCCGAGGAATTCGTTCCAAAGGGGCTTCTGAATGCGTATCGAGAGTCTCAGCGCGGACCGGCTCCTGAGCCATTTGAGGTGAAGTGATGGCGACCAAGTTGAAGGTCTCACAAGTTCGGTCCTCCATTGGGACCAAGCCCAAGCAGCGAGGAACACTTCGTGCGCTGGGTCTTCGGGGAATTGGTCAGTCGAATGTACTGCCTGATACCCCTGACACTCGCGGCCAAATCGCGAAGGTTCCGCATTTGGTTTCTGTCGAAGAGGTAAGCGAATGAAGGTTCATGATCTCAAGCCCGCTGAGGGCGCGACGAAGCGTCGCAAACGAGTCGGTCGGGGTATTGGCGGCAAGGGCGGCAAGACTGCTGGACGTGGAACCAAGGGCCAGAAAGCTCGTGGATCCATCCCAGTGAGCTTTGAGGGTGGCCAGCTTCCAATGAGCATGCGTATCCCCAAGCTCCGCGGGTTCAACAACCCATTTCGGGTCGAGTATCAGGCGATCAACTTGGACACGCTTCAGGAGTGCGGACTCGATGTGATCACGCCTGAGAGCCTGTACTCGAAAGGCCTTGTTTCCAAGGGCGCACTTGTGAAAGTTCTTGCTCGAGGTGAACTTACTCGCAAGGTATCGGTTTCAGCTCACGGTTTCTCCAAGAGCGCTGAGGCGGCGATCACTGCTGCCGGCGGGTCGACCGAGATCGTTTCCAAGCCATTCGGGGTTCGTCCGGCTTTCCACGGAAGTGCTCACACGAACCGCTAGTTTCTTGTCGGCGACCGCCTAGTGTGGTTGCTGAAAAGTGTTCTCACGGGTCAGGCTCTGAGGAGCCCGTTGACCTTTCCTCTACTCGCCAGGAGCGGCCGTGTTATCAACGATCAGGAATGTGCTGAAGGTCCCCGATCTTCGCAACAAGGTCCTGTTCACGATTGCCATGTTGGCGATCTATCGTCTGGGTTCCTATGTTGCGGTGCCGGGCATCGATCAGTCTGCGGTGGCCGCGATCAAGGACCAGGCTCGAGAGGGTGGGGTTCTTGCGTTCCTGCAGCTCTTCAGCGGAAATGCGTTGACCAACTTCGCGCTCTTCGCACTCGGGATCATGCCCTACATCACGAGCTCGATCATCATGCAGATCCTGACGGTGGTGATCCCCAAGCTGCAGCAGTGGCAAGAACAGGGTGCTGTCGGGCAACGCAAGACGACTCAGTGGACCCGGTATGTAACCATCGCCATCTCGGTGCTTCAATCCACAAGTTTGGTCTTCTTGTTCCACAACGGTGGCGGCGGTCTCTCAAACAACGCCAACATCGACCTCGTTCCCAACTTCGGTGGATTCCGGGTTGCACTCATTGTTCTCACGCTCACCGCGGGAACAGCGCTACTCATGTGGATCGGGGAGACGATTACTCAACGGGGAATCGGAAACGGCATGTCGCTGATCATTTTCGCCTCGGTGGTGTCCTCGTTGCCCGGAACTGGAGCTCAGGCGAAGGCGGA
>DORQ01000027.1:15823-17089 GCA_003514205.1 Acidimicrobiaceae bacterium | reverse complement strand
AAGGGAGCGCAGAAGGGAGCGCAGGCGGGACCGACGCAGAGCAGGCTGGCCCGATGCGCTGATAGGGAGGTAGATGCCTAGCTGGCTTCGACGGTAAAGGTCCTGTAGTAGCCGTCGAGCATATGTGGCCGAGGGTCGCCAGGATCGGGCATGAAGTCGACAGCGAGGTAGTCGCCCGGTTCGAAGTTCAGGTGAAGGTACCCGTCGAAGCCAGCGGACATCGCGCCCATGCCACCAACCGCGTCGAGTTCGATGTCTGGGACGATATTGTTCGCCAGATCAGCGACGAACGCCTCCACCTCATCAGGTGGAATCGGCTCGGCAAGACGCATCAGCGCGAGTTCGTGAAGAGCTGTATCGGTGTTTTTCACGTGATACCAGCCTGTCGTCAATCGCTCAGGGAGCTGGTACCCCTCGCTTGTCATCTCAATGCTGCCAAGCACAGGCTCATTCAGGGCGGGTGGGGTAGCGGCAGCGACTGCTGCTGTTGCAGAGACATTGAGGACGGTCGACATCCCCATCAACGCATGCGCCACCCCCTTCGCGTCTGGCACGTAGCACATTGCCATAACGGTGCCTTCGGGAAGATGTACGAGTGCGGTGGTGTCGTTCGCAGCGTCGATGTAGCTCACACCGCCAATCATGTCGACAAAGGCAATGGCTCCAGCTCCAGAGGAATCGTTTGCGCCTGCGGCGGCTAGCTCCGCCATGTCAACACCATCTTTCAGGCGAGCGAACATCACCTGGTGCGGCTCGGCCCCGATGTTGTGGAAGTTGATCAACGTCCAACCCGGCCGGATTCCCGCGCTGGGATCCGGCGAGATCGCGAATGTGTACTCGGAGGCATCGAACTCAAGTTGCTGGACTGGCTCAGGAAGGGGATCGCTCGGCTGGGTCGTCGCCGTTGGATTCGAGCCCAAGCCCCGTTCCTCGCCTGCGTCCTGAGAGCTACTGCTGTCAGATTTGTCAGCAGTCGCGGTTGGTTGATCCTTGCCAGCACAGGAAGCAATCAACAGCGTCGCTGCGAGGCCGACGCTCACGGTGAATCGGAACCTCGGGCTGCGGATACGGATCGGCATCGGTGGCTCCTTGATCACGATCTTGTGTCAGCGTGTTCGAGGGCAGGTTAACACCGTTCATCGCTTCAGAGGGCGGCTTGCTCCGCGGTGCAGCCGAATCTGCCGCGCTCATCTCTGGTGACTCGCGCGGCCGCAACCTCGGTGTCATGAGTGAAGAACACTCGGCCCTGTCGTTCGACGAGGTCGG
>DORQ01000027.1:11223-15642 GCA_003514205.1 Acidimicrobiaceae bacterium | reverse complement strand
ACCCACGGTCGAGCGGGAATCATGTCAGACACGAACCTGATGGGACCGTCTCCATCCTCGACCTCAGTCATCATCAGGCCAGGCGTGTGGCCATCTGAGAAGTAGAGCCGATACTCGGCTCCGAGAATCGAGGAGGTTGAGGATTCGACTACCTCAAGTCTGTTCGAGTCGAGGAGCAATTGGGGGAGCGCATCAATGAATGAGGCGCGATCCCGTGGATGAGGATTGAGCGCTCGCTGCCACGCTGTAGCAGAGACAACAACGGTGGAGTGAGGGAAGGCAAGACGTGGTGTCTCGCCTTCAACCCAGGGCGTCAGCAGACCACCAGCGTGATCGAAGTGCAGGTGCGACAACACAATGACGTCGATGTCTTCGGGGGCGAGTCCGCAGGCTGCGAGGTTGTCGATCAGCACGTGGTGTTGTTCACCCACGCCGTAGCGGTCGCGATCCTGGGGTGAGAAGAATGCTCCGATGCCGGTCTCGAGCAGCACGCTTCGGCCCGAGCTCTCCCGGATCAGGAGTGCTCGTGTGGCGAGATTGATGCGTCCGAGGTCGTCAGGGGGCGTCCAACGTTGCCACAAGGAGCGTGGTGCGTTGCCGTACATTGATCCGCCGTCGAGCCGTTGAGAGTTACCGAGGACCGAAGTCAATGTGTGCGTCATTGGGCAAGCGGAGTCGAAAATTCCGGCGTCGTCAAGGGCACCGGAGGATCTCGGCCGGAAGGCTTGAGTGGGTCAAGGGCGCCGGAGTGCTTCGACGAGGTGTCGGGTCGAGAGCGGCTCGCCTGTTGCTCGGGCCACAATTTCCTCCCAGGGCAGCGAGGCTCCAGGAGCGAATACCTCCCTCGTCAGGAAAGGTGCAGCCTCATTGTTTCCCACGAGACTGCCGAAGCGACTCAGAATGGTCGCGCGGAGTTGCAGGGCGATGAGTTCTCCAAGGAGGTAGTTCTGGTAATAGACGGGCGCTGACGCGATGTGAATCTTTGCGGCCCAATCGGGTGCGGAACGGCCGGCGGGGCGTCGAATCGACTGGTATCGCTCGACGAGGTCCCACCAGAGCGTGTCGAGGTCTGCGGTGGGGTCCTCATAGAGCGCCCGTTCGAAGTGGATCATTACGAGTTCCCATCGAACGGTCGTCAGGATTGTGGCTGTGAAGGCTGCGTTGAGGCCATCGCTGAGCTCGTGCGTTGCCTCTTGAGCTAGTCCAACCTCCCCAACGAGCCAGCCAGGATCGTGCACAAGATGTCCGAACAGCATGGCTACGCCCTCGGTGAGAGCTGAGTGAGTCGTGCGGAGCGTCCAGGGCAATGTTGGACTGATGCCTCCGGCGTGCACGGCGTGGCCGAATTCATGCAGCATCGTTTCTGCCCATTCCTCGGTGGGGACGATGTTGGCGAGGACTCTGATATCGCCGCTCCGGTCGATGTCGGCACAGAAAGCGTGCTGGTTCTTGAGGTCTCGTGGAAACAGATCGCTGGCCTGGAGAATTCGATCAACTTCGAAGCCAAGGTTCTCGAAGGTGCATTTGGTCAGGTCAACAAGATCGAGGCTCGCAAAGTGAGGGTCCAGGTTCACGCCTGTTGCCGCGGGTGGAGATTGGAAGAAGACGTTGTCGTAATGCCACGGCGCCAGGTCGGTCCGTTCGCAACTGAACCTCTCGGCGAGCGTCCCGTCGAGGCGGCTCTTCCATTCTCTGTAGGGCCCGGCCGTCGCATCGTCAATCTCGTCGAGCAATCTGAACAGGGTGACTTCGTCGATCTCGGAGGTGGCGAGGGCACAGGCGAAGTGGTCTCGGTAGCCGAGGCTGCGCGCCGCGGAATTTCTGAGGGTAGCGAGTTCTCGAACCCGGTCAGCGACGGCAGTTCCAACCTGTTTGGAGGCTTCCCAGGCTTGCCGGCGTTCTGACTCGTTGTTGGAACTGCGCAGGATCGTGTTGATGTCGTTGTCATCAACTGCCCGTCCAGCAATCTGGCCTCGAAAGCTGGAGAAGGCGGAATCTACTTCGGCACCGAGCGTAATGAGCTTCTCCCGCAGGGAGGCCTCGATCTGATGTGGCGCAAGTTGGTTGAGTAGGAGGAGGCACTGTCGTCGAGTGAGGGGGTCGAGAGCGGGTGATTCCTCAGGAGCAAGCGTGTCGAGTACTTGAGAGTATGAGCGTGTGTTTGCCAGCACCTCCCCAAGTGCGAGTTCCGCGGCTACTCGTTTCTCGTCATTGTCTGGAGTTGCGCAGACACTCGCCTCCCACCACGCGAGTCCCACCTTGGCTTCCAGCGCGCTGAGGTTCAGTTCGAGATCGTTCAGGAAGGAATGTGACGGCACCTCGGCAACGCTACTGGTATCCGCTGGCTGCCCGCCCGCCCTTCGACATCCAAGCGTCAGACGAATTGGTCTGCCCGGAGCGCTCGAGAGCACACCCTGGATGCACAAAACCCCTGCTATTGCAGGGGTTCCGAGTTGTGGAGCTGATCGGGATCGAACCGACTACCTCTTCCATGCCATGGAAGCGCTCTCCCAATTGAGCTACAGCCCCGTACGGATCAGAGACGATAGCACCCCAGAAGCTGGCATCCGAAACCGAAACTCGGTTCGGCCCGTGGGCGCTTGGAAACTACGCTGGCCCGATGGTTGATACCCCCTCGACAGAGGACCGCGTGCTGTACGAACCCACTGTGATCGAGCCGAAATGGCAGGAATACTGGCGATCCCGTGGTACCTATGAGATCGAGAACGAGGATCCGCGGCCTCACTACTACGTGCTGTGCATGTACCCCTATCCCTCCGGGGCAGCCCATATGGGCCATGTTCGTAACTACACCTTTGGCGACCTGATCCTTCGGTACCGGACCATGGGCGGTTATGCGGTACTGAGCCCGATGGGCTTCGATAGTTTCGGATTGCCAGCGGAGAATGCCGCAATCAAGTTTGGAGTTCACCCGCGCGAATTCACCGACGCTCGAATTGCGGAGTTGAAAAGCTCCCTGGTGCGCATCGGTGGCGGCTATGACTGGCGTCGTGAGGTTCGAAGCCACGATCCTGAGTACATCCGCTGGACTCAATGGTTGTTCTTGAAGTTCCTCGAAGCTGGTCTGGTCTATAGGAAGAAGGCTCCAGTCAACTGGTGTCCTGGTTGTCACACCGTGTTGGCGAACGAACAGGTAGTGAACGGCCGCTGTGAGCGATCCGATGATGAGGTCGAACGCCGCGATCTCGAGCAGTGGTTCTACAAGATCACCGACTATGCGGACCGGCTGCTTGATGACCTTGAAGGCTTGGAATGGCCCGAGCGGGTGATCACCCAGCAACGAAACTGGATTGGTCGCTCCGAAGGGGCACAATTCGCAATGGATGTGGTGACTGAGGCAAACGAACCGACCGGCGCGGCCTTTGAGGTCTTCACCACTCGTCCCGATACTTCCTTTGGAATGACCTTTTGTGTGCTTGCCCCTGAGCATCCGCTGGTGGAGTCCATCGTGTCTGAGGATCAACGCGAAGCGGTAGCAGCGTTCGTCAAGAAGGTGCGAGCCACTTCAGATGTGGACCGCCTGTCCACTGAAGGCGATATCGGGTCTCGCGGCTGCTTTACTGGCGCCTATGCACGCAACCCCTTTACTGGGAACGCGGTGCCGGTGTACCTCGCCGACTACGTGTTGGGTACCTATGGCACCGGAGCAGTGATGGCGGTGCCGGGCCAGGATGAGCGTGACTTCGAGTTCGCCACAGCGTTTGGCCTGCCCATCATCCGCACGGTTCAACCGCCTGAGGGTTTCGATGGCGGCGCCTATGTGGAGGACGGCCCAGCCATCAACAGTGAGTGGTTGAACGGCCTCAATGTTGCGGACGCGAAAAAGGCTGCCACGGCCTGGCTGACTGAGCAGGGTGTCGGTGCTCAAACGGTGAAGTTCCGGCTACGGGATTGGCTCCTGAGTCGGCAACGATTCTGGGGTTGCCCAATTCCCATCGTGTACTGCCCGATCGATGGAATCGTTCCGCTGCCCCTTGACCAGTTGCCCGTTGTTGCACCAGATGATGTCGAGTTTCGACCCTCAGGCGAATCGCCGCTCAACTCCCACGAGGGATTCTTACATGTTGACTGTCCCACCTGTGGCGGGCCAGCTCGGCGAGAAACCGACACGATGGATACGTTTGTCGATTCCTCCTGGTACTTCCTTCGCTTCGCGGATCCCCTGAGTAACGAGTTGCCCTACCGGGCGTCTGAGGTGCAGCGTTGGCTTCCCGTCGACCAGTACATCGGCGGCGCAGAACACGCTGTGTTGCACCTCATGTACGCGCGGTTCTTCACCAAGGCATGTGCGGATTTGGGGCTTGCTCCTGCGGAACTGCAGGAGCCATTCAAGCGGCTGTTCACCCAGGGAATGATTCGCCTCGGTGGCTCGAAGATGGCGAAGTCGAAAGGCAACCT
>DORQ01000027.1:3511-11034 GCA_003514205.1 Acidimicrobiaceae bacterium | reverse complement strand
TTGAAGCCACCTCAGGACGATGTGGACTGGGAAGACGTTTCCATTGACGGTGCCTTCCGGTTCTTGACTCGCGTCTGGCGGCTCTCGCTGTCAGCTTCGGAAATCGGGTCCATCGAGTCCCGACCTCCAACTGAGGCCGATCAGCAAATCGAAAAGTTGCGCCACCGACTTATCGACGCTGTCACCCAGGACTTCGAGCGATGGAGCTACAACACCGCGGTCGCGAAGCTGATGGGCTTTCTCAATGAGCTCTACCGCTACGTCCAAGCTCCGGGAGGAGCGGCAGAATCCACGTTGGCTGATGCAGTGGACACGCTCTTGTTGCTCCTGGCTCCTGCGACTCCCCATATCACCGCTGAGCTGTGGTCACTCCGTCATGGAGAAGCCGCTCATATCCACGGCGAGTCATGGCCAGTCGCGGATCCGGCACAGTTGGTTGATGACACCGTGACCATGGTTGTCCAAATCAATGGCAAGGTTCGAGACCGGATCGAGGTACCTGCAGAGATCGACGGGGCTGGCGCAGAGGCGCTGTGTTTAGCCTCGCCAGCGATCCAAGAAGCGCTTCGCGGGGCAGTACCCACGAAGGTGATTGCTCGGCCGCCCAAGCTGGTGAATCTGGTGGTACCGCAGGCCTAAACGGTGTCGGCGGGTACTGCACCTGAGGCGGCGGCGAGGGAGAGGGGTAGAGGTCCCCTGGCGCGCTCGCTGACAGCTGCACTGGGCGGACTTACAATCAGGCCTCAAGATCACACAAGGACTTCTGGATGAACACACTGGCTGCGCGAATCCGCCACGCTGCAGAACTCGATGGAACGGTTACCTTCGTCTCGGGTGATGATCACGCCCAAGAGTCGTGGGCTTCGCTGCTGGCCGACGCCGAAGTCATGGCTGCAGCCCTGCACGGCCGCGGGGTTCATCCCGGCGATCATGTGGGAATTTTTGCGCCGACCTCGCGGGACGTCCTGGTCTGCATCGAGGCCATTTGGCTCTGCGGGGCCACGCTGGTGATGGTTCCGATTCCGATGCGTTTGAGTTCACTTGATCACGTGGTTGCCCAGACCCAGTCGCGGCTCGCGACGGCCGAGGTGACGCTCGTGCTGTGCGATGAGATGATCAAAGGTCTCCTCGATCTCGGCGCAGATGCGCCACCGATGATCTCCTTCGAGGAACTCCGTAGCACTGCATCTGGTGACCCGAGCACTGCATGTGGTGGCCCGAGCACTGCATCTGGTGACCCGAGTGCGCCGATCGAGGTTGATCCGGATTCGCTTGCGATTCTGCAGTTCACGAGCGGTTCAACCTCTGCGCCCAAGGGAGTGATGCTCACTCACCGCCAAGTGTGTGCAAACCTCGACGCAATCATGCAGGCGTCGGAGTTGCGGCCTGGCGACACAATCGTCAGCTGGCTTCCGCTCTACCATGACATGGGATTGGTTGGGCTGATGTTGACCCCGATGACCACAGGGCTCAACCTTGTTCAAGGAGCTCCCCAGGACTTTCTCAGCAAGCCAGTGCGCTGGCTTGAGTGGATCTCGAAGTATCGCGGCGTAGCGACTGCCGGCCCCAACTTCAGCTATTCGCTGGCGACGCGTGCGCTTCGACGTGCGACAGAGCTCGATCTGTCGAGCCTGCGAATCTGCCTCAATGGTGCTGAGCCAGTTGATCCGCAAGGTTTCCGGAAGTTCTTGGAGGCTGCGGCGGCCTTTGGCCTCAACTCCGAGGCGGCGTTCCCAGCCTTTGGCATGGCAGAGCTGTGCATTGGTGGGACTTTTCCACAACCTGGATCAGGGCTCAGGACTGATGTTGTAGACCGTGAGGCATTGGAACATCAACGACTCGCTGTGCCGGTAGATCCGTCAACGGAGAGTGCCCGAGAGTTCGCCTTCCTCGGATTTGCGGTACCCGGCCTTGAGCTTCGAATTGTTGAGCCGAGCACAGGTGACCTGCTTGCGGACCGTGAGGTCGGCGAGTTGCAGATCCGAGGTACTTCGACAACCTCGGGCTATTACAACAATCCCGAAGCAACCAATGAACTCCTTCGTGACGGTTGGCTTCGTACCGGCGATCTGGCGTACCTGGTCGACGGGGAAATGGTCGTGTGCGGCCGAATTAAAGACCTCATCATCGTCGGTGGTCGCAACGTGTACCCCCAAGATGTCGAGCGAGTGGTTGGCCAGGTCTCCGAAGTCCGGATCGGTAACGTGATCTGCTTCGGCATCGAGGGCACTGGTGGCAAGGAGTTCGTCATTGTGGTGGCTGAGACTCGCACCGAACGCCCTGACGAACTCGTCGAGGCAATTACCAGTGAGGTGATCGAGGAGATTGGGGTGCCTCCTCGGGAGGTGGTTCTGGTGGCTCCGGGCACCATCCCCAAGACCTCCTCAGGGAAGCTTCAGAGGGCTGCCTGCAAGGCCGAGTTCCTCAACGGTGAACTCGTCCGAATCAACCCGAGTGCTGAGTAGATCGGGCTAGCGAGTTTCGGCAGGTGCGCCGTATCTGGCGAGGATCTTCTCCCGCTTCTTGGGGTCGATGTTCACCTTCGTGATATCGCCTCCATACTGTGCGAGCACTCGCTTGTCCATGACCTTGCGCCACAGTGGTGGGAGGTAGGCGCAGCCGATCATGGTTCCGTAGCCTGACGGGAGCTGGGGGGCCTCATCGAAGGTTCGCAGTGTCTGGTAGCGGCGGGTCGGGTTGGCGTGATGATCTGAATGTCGCTCGAGGCCGTAGAGCAACACGTTGCTGGCGATGTGGTTGCTGTTCCAACTGTGGCGAGGAGCGGTGCGTTCGTAGCGTCCGTTCTCGTCCTTTTGGCGCAGGAGGCCGTAGTGCTCCAAGTAGTTCACGACCTCAAGTAAGGAGAATCCAAAGACTGCCTGTATCACGATGTAGGGGATCACGGCCCAACCGAAGAGGCCAATGGTGACTCCAAACAGCACGACGCTCATCAGCCATGCATTGAGGACGTCGTTCTTCAAGGTCCAGGGGCTCTGGTTGAGCCGAGCGAGGCGTCGCTTCTCAAGGTCCCAGCCTGAACGGATCCCTCCAATGACGCTCCTCGGAAAGAAGGCGTAGAACGACTCTCCGAATCGCGAGGTTGCGGGATCCTCCGGTGTGGATACTCGCGTGTGGTGGCCTCGGTTGTGTTCGATCTCGAAGTGGCCGTAGCCAGTTTGAGCAAGCACCAGCTTTGCGAGCTGCTTCTCGAACTTGGGCTTCTTGTGCCCAAGTTCGTGAGCGTTTGCAATACCGATGCCTCCAACAGCACCAATGGTGAGGGTGAGGCCGAGTTTCGCGACTGCCGACATCGGATAGTTCGTCACCATCCACGCTCCCCAGAAGAACCCGGCGTACTGGAGCGGGAAATACAGGTAGGTGAGTACTCGGTAGTAGACGTCTGAGTCGAGGGCAGATTCAGCCCAGTCGGGGTGGTTGCCGCGATCGGTGCCCAGCAGCGTGTCGATCAGTGGCAGAAACAGCAGAATCCAGAGCGGCCCCATAAACCAGAACACATCTAGATCCCAGCGCTCAGCCTCTCGAAAGGCGCCAAAGGGCAGGAGCGGGACGATGAGGGCGAGCGGCCAAAAGAATCGCTTGCGGTCCTTCCAGGTTGTGTTGACGCCTTCGATGGTGGTGGTGATTGCTGACATGTGGTCCTCGTTGAGGTGGGTCTACGGAGTGGGTACGGGAGTAAATGGAGCGGGTGTGATGGGTGTCTAGGAAGGGGCGACTGCTGTGAGTGCAGCGGGTTCGCTGAATGAGCCCAAGACTGCTGCGGAGACATACCGGGCGGTCTCAGCGCTGGATTGCGACGGTGGGCGAATCGCGTAGCTCACCAGTAGCCGGCTCAACAGGTCAGCAGCTGCGTCCCATTGCTGCTCAGTGGCCTCTGGTCGCTTGGTTGAGATGAGTGCTACGGCGATGCTGTGAACGGCGCTGATCGCTGAACGATCGCCATCGATCAGCAGCGGAAGAAGCGCCTCGGGTTCGGTTGCAACGAGGCGATCCAGTAGTGGATGCCGTCGAACTTGATGGAGGGCCTCGAGGATTGCGAGCTCGAGCGACACCTCAGGTATCTCAGACTCAGATGCCGCCTCGATGACTCGTTCGACGATTCGGCCGGTTTCACGGACCACGGTGTGACGAATGAGATCCTCTCTAGTCGCGAAGTGCTTGTAGAGGGTCTGGCGCGAGAGGCCTGCCCGCTTTGCAACATCGCCAACGCTGAGTCTCGTGAGCCCGTAGTCAGCTGCGACCTCTAGCGCTGCATTCAGGAGTCGCTCTGGAACGGAGACTTCGTCTGTCATGGTTGACAGATTAACAAATCACGTCCAGTTGTCAACTAGCCGGCGATGTGACGTCGGTCACAGCGGCGATGGGGCGTGGATGCCCTGCGGCCCGGTTGTGCCGCCCGGTCTGGCAGAGCGCTACGAGTTGCCCTGCTCTCGCAGGAACTCCTGGAACTCCGCTGCCAGTTCTTCGCCTGTGGGGAGCGAACCAATCTCGGAGGTAGCTGGCAACGAATCCACAGCTTCTTCGAGTTGGCGAACCATCTCCTCATGTTGGCTATTGCCATCCACGAGCTGATCGATGCGAGCCCGAGTGGCGGAGGCTTCCTCAGTGAGTGAGTTCGAGGGAAGGGTCAAGCCGGTGACTCGTTCGATGCCATCGAGGAGCGCGATGCTGCCGAGTGGGTAGCTCATGCCTGACAAGTAGTGAGGGATTTGGGCCCACAGCGACAGCGCCTCTAGGCCCTCCTCATGCGCGGCCATCTCAAGTGCGGCCTGAATTCCAGCAGGCACGTCGACCGTGCCGCGAACGAAACCTGTGTGGGTTTCCACGAGGCGGAGCGAGGGGCTCGTCAGTGCAAGTTGGCAGCCACGAGTATGGGGAGTTGGTGCGGGGTAGGCGCCGAGACCGACGATCATTCTCACGTCCAGATCGAGAGCGAGGTCAGTAACTGCCTCGCAGAATCTCCCCCAACCATGGTCTGGCTCGGCACCGTGGAGGAGGAGGATGTGATTGCCAAGGGCATCGACTGCGGCGCCGATCTCGATGGCTGGCCAGGCAAGCTCCGTCACGAGTCCGTCGACGAGACGCATCGTTGGGCGTCGAGCGCGATGATCAAGCAGCTCATCGGTCTCGAAGGAGCCATAGGGCGCGACATCGAGGCTGTCGAGCAGTGCCGCCATGGCCCCCGAAGCTGCCACGCCCGCATCGATCCAGCCTTCTAGGGCCACGATGAGCACCGGAGAGCTGAGGGGCGGATGATCGTGGAGTTCGAGAATGTCGTCAATCTCGTCCATGTGGGATGCCTGTACTTTCTGCTTCAGAGGTCAGTGAGGTGGCACGGATGTGTTGAGCGGCCTGTTCGGCCTCGGTGGACAGGGTTCGGACCATATCGAGGAACCCGTCGATCTGCGCCTGAGAGGTGTCGCCCATTGCGCCACCTGCGTAGCGGGCGAAGACACCAGCGATAATGCAGGTGAGCTTCCAATAGCCAAACGCAATGTAGTAGTCGATCCCCGAGAGGTCGAGGCTGGAAACAGCAGAGTATCGGTCGAGGAGGTCTTGTTTGCGGAGAAACCCATCGAGCGAGGTAGGCGACGCCTGGGGTAAGGCTGCGGTCGTGCCGGGGTCAGTCCAATACACCCAGAGAAGGCCCAGATCGGCAAGTGGGTCACCGAGCGTGCAGATCTCCCAATCAAGGACTGCGGCGAGCTTGCCGTCCCGATCAAGAATGCAATTGTCGAGTCGGTAGTCACCATGAACAATGCTGGTTGCTTGTTGGGCGGGAAGATTCTCCATCAGCAGTTGGAACACTTCGTCTACAGCGGGGAGGTCCAAGTTGGGGTTCTGCGCTTGGGAGCCCTGAAATTGGCCATACCAGCGTCTGAGCTGGCGCTCGATGTAGCCGTCGTGTCGCCCGAGGTCTGCCAGTCCGACGTTGTCGAGATCGACCGAGTGGATCTGGGCCAGAACGTCGACGAGTGATTCGGAGGCGGCGTGGCGTTGGGAGGGCGAGAGTGTTGCGGCACCTTCCAGGCTCCGTACAACCAAGCCCTCGACGAAATCCATGACGTAGAACGGGGCGCCATTCACCTCAACATCGGTACACAATCCAACCACTGAGGCAACAGGGACGGGGGTGTCGGCCAAGGCAGAGATGATTCGGTATTCCCTGCCCATATCATGAGCCGTGGCGAGGATCTGGCCGAGTGGCGGTCGGCGAAGGACCCAGCGGCGACCATCTTGGGAGCACAGTTCAAAGGTGAGGTTCGAGTGACCGCCAGCAATGAGCGACCACTCCAGGGGACCAGTGGGTTCTGAGACATGGGCATTGAGCCAGGCGGTCACTGCCTCAAGGTTGAGTCCTGGGTGCCCGCTGGGAGATGGGTCAATCATGATGACAACGCTAGCCGTGAGAAGGGTGTCGACCGGCCTCAGCGCGTTGGAGGTGCTCGCCACCGGCTCGGACAGGCTTGCCGTAACCGCGCCATTGGTACTCGAGGGTGACTCTAGACTTCAGGCATGGTTGATGTCACTGATCTGAATTTTGAAGCCGAAGTCCTCGACCGCTCGATGGAAGTGCCGGTCATCGTGGACCTATGGGCGGAATGGTGCGGGCCATGCAAAACGCTGGGACCGATCCTCGAACGGGTCGTTGCCGCAACCAACGGCGCAGTCGTGCTCGCAAAGATTGATGTGGACTCCAACCCTCGATCTGCAGCTACGTTCGAGGTGCAGTCGATTCCCGCAGTTCACGCGCTGTACAAGCGGAAGAAGGCAGGGAGCTTTGTCGGTGCGCAATCCGAGCCCTATGTTGCTGAGTTCGTCAGCGGGCTCATGGCCCTCAGGGAACCAACTGAGGTTGAGAAGCTTCTTGCGGTGGGGGACCGAGCCTCGATCGAGGCGGCGCTAGCGCTCGAACCTGCGAATGAGGCAGCAATCCTGGCGCTTGCTGAATTGTGCATCGCCGAAGACAATCAAACCGAAGCCCTTGATCTGCTGGCAAAGGTTCCCGAAACCTCTGAGGTGCGTCGACTTGCCGCGTTGGCGCGAACTGCTGGGAACGCTCCCCAGTCGGCGGAGGCAATTCTGGCCGAGCTAACTGAGTTGCTGTCAACAGTGAAAGGCAACGAGGAGAACCGTCAGCGTTTCGTGGATCTTCTTGAACGGCTTGGCACAGACCATCCGTCAGTTCCTGATCTTCGCCGCCAGCTGATGTCGCGGCTGTACTGACTCGGCGCGTCAGGATCGGCACCGGCAACGTGAGAGTGGATCGGCGGGAGGGCTACACGCTGCTCGTTGGATGGCCAGTTCCAAAGGGAGCGGACGCCATAACGTTGGGCCGCTGGGTACTGGTTCGGAAGCGGGCAGCGCAGAGTGAGCACCTTCTTCGTCACGAGCTGTGCCATGTGCGTCAATGGTCTGAACTCGGAGCAGTGAGGTTCTTGTGGCAGTACCTCACCTCCTATGCGCGAGGCCGGCTGAGTGGCCTCAGTCATTGGGAGGCCTAT
>DORQ01000027.1:0-3367 GCA_003514205.1 Acidimicrobiaceae bacterium | reverse complement strand
GCTGAGGACGAGGCCTGCCGCAACTCCGGCTAGTGTTTCTGCACAGCTCAGGCTGCTTGGATCGAGTGATCCCCACCGTATTGGGACCATCACCACGAGCAGCGCCATGTCGACTTCGTCGAATACTCACCACCCCGATTCCGAGTTGGATCGCCTCCTCCGGCACGGGAACTCTCGCTTCCCGCTGGGAAGCCAATTCCGGTTCAGATCTGCCCGCAGCACGCCGCTGGTACACAAGGCGCGGCCAGTGGTGGACGTGCAGGAGCAGGATCCGGCCTCGCCGCTGGAACTCCAGCCGGAGGATGCAGCCTTCTGGGGATCGGCCTCGGGAGACAGGTCAATCCGCGAGCGAACTGGCCTCGGATTTGTCCGTCTCCGAGGTGGGGGCCATCGGCGATCGAGGAACCGACGTGGGCCGTTCGATCTGCCGGGGCCCTTCGCGTCTCGTGTGGTTCAGATGGGTGTCGGCGCAGTTGCATTGTGCGCGGCGGTTGCCCTGATTGGGGTCTCGCTACTCCAAGAAGGCATACAGAAACCGAAAGGTTCAATTCCACGTGCCACAGCCCGTCCGGTCGGGTTGGCCCACAATGGAAGTTCGGATGGCACTGCTCCACATGGTTCCGTTGTTCGTGCACCTGGTTCGTCATCTGACAGTCCCCGAAGCAACGGAGCGACGGCGGAGAGTTCGGAACCAGGTGGGGCGAGCGCGGACACTGCACCGGCGCCAACCAAGGTCGTCGTGCATGTTGCGGGCGCCGTTACGCTGCCAGGGGTGGTGGAGCTCCCGGTGGGCGCTCGGGTGAACGACGCAGTTCGAGTAGCAGGTGGATTCCGCACCGACGCAGACCCGAATCGAATCAACCTGGCCGCGGTGCTCAGTGATGGAAGCCGACTGTATGTGCCTGCGCTCGGCGAGGTGGTTGCCTCTGTCGACTCGGGGGCACCGGCGAGTGGCAGCAGTTCGGGAGGCTCTGGTCTCCCAGGAGCAGCGGTTGCACCCGTGAATCTGAATTCAGCGACTGCGGCTGAACTCGATGGATTGCCCGGTGTCGGGCCAAGCACCGCAAACGCGATCCTTGAGTTCAGAAAGAAGTCAGGTGGGTTCACGTCGGTCGAGCAACTGCAAGAGGTCTCTGGGATCGGACCGGCGAAGTTCGAGAAGCTCCTACCGCTGGTGGTTGTGTAGATGACAGAGCGGGAAGTGATCTGCGCGGCCATCGCTGCGGTGCTGGCAGCGTTGGTGGGGAGAGGTCCTTGGTGGTGGATCGGTGCATCCTTGGTCTTGTTTGCCTTGGTACTCGAGCAGCCACGGCTCCTCATTCTCGCCGTGGCGCTACTGGTTGGAGCCCGCGCGCAGGAGACCGAGTCGGCGCGAGTCGGCGCTCCGCGGGGCGTCCTGGTTGGCCAAGCAATAGTGCAAACAGATCCTGTTGAGCAGTTTGTTGGACTGCGGTTCGAGGCTGATCTCCATGGTGCTCGGTACCTGGTCGAAGTACCTCCGGATCTGGCCAGGCCGGTGCGAACCGTCTTGGCGGGCCAGACCATGAACCTCACCTGCCGAGTGGAACAGTTGCGGGGGCGCTGGGAGTGGGTTGCGTCGCGTCACCTGAGTGGGAGCTGTGTGGTCTCAAGGATCAGCGATCTGGGACCGGGCTCATGGCTGGCGGATTCGGCAAATCGGATCAGGAAACTGGTAGATACTTCACTGAGTAGCCTCGAACCCGAAGATGCTGCGCTGTTCGCCGGCATTGTGTTCGGAGATGATCGAAACCAAAGCGAGCTCGAACGGGCGAGATTTCGAGGTTCTGGACTTGCCCATCTGACCGCCGTGTCGGGTCAGAATCTCGCCTTCGCCTTGGTCGTGGTCTCGCCGCTACTACGTCGGCTCTCGATGGGGCCGAAATGGATTGTGACCCTCGTGGTGCTCGTTTGGTTTGGCGTTCTGACAAGGTTCGAACCCTCCGTTGTTCGGGCAATCGCAATGGCCGCTGTGGCCGCCACGGGGAGCTTCCGCGGACGACTTGTCACACCACGTCGACGCCTGGCCGTAGCGATCATCGGACTGCTGATCCTTGATCCAATGATCGTCTGGTCGGTTGGATTTCAACTTTCCTTGGCGGCCTGCTTGGGCATTGTTGAGCTGCGTCGTCCACTCGATTCGGTGCTCCGCAATCAGATCCGTCTCCCGAAATGGTGCGCGGAACCTGCAGCAATTGCGATCGCCGCGCAGGTGGCGACGATTCCGCTGCTCATTCCACTGGCCCACACCCAACCGGCCATGGGAGTGTTCGCCAACTTGGCGGCAGTACCCGTTGCAGGTCTATTGATGATGTGGGGAATGGTGGCCGCTCCACTCGGAGGAGTGTCCGGCCAACTCTGCGCCAGCGTGCTGAGCTGGCCATCGATGTTGGCAGTCAGATGGCTACGGCTGGTTGCGACGATCGGTTCCCGGGGTGAGTGGCCACGTCATCACCAGTGGTGGGCGTTGTCGATCTGTTGTTTCGTTGGGGCAGTACTTCACGCCCAGCGAGTTTCGAAGGGCTCCCACTGGACCCGCCTCGGCAGGCGCGTTCACCTCCGGTTGGCGATGGTGGCTGTTCTCGTTGCTGGTGCAGCGTCGCTGTGGGACGTTGCTGTCGTCTCACCGCCCCCGATTCATGGTTCCGCAAACGCGCAGCTCCTGATCAGTGAGGCCGGAGCAATGCTCTTGCTTGGCCCGCGGGCAAGTGAACGCGAGGTGCTCGACCTCGCCATGTCTCGAGATGGCCAGCGGATCGACGTGGTGATCTTGCTGGGCGGTGGAAAGCGCAACGGTGGGATTCTCGTGTCACTCCGGCAGTTTCGAACTGTTGGACAGGTCATGGCGAGCGACGCCTCGATCATCGCTGACTCGACACAGCTCTCTCCTGGGCCACTGCGCTTCGGCACGCTTCGGATGCTGGTCAGCAAGAGTCGCGCTGGAGCCGCTCATCGCATTGATTCGCGTCAGGTGGCGGCACTGGGCCGTGTTGAGGGGAGCGGAGGGTGGAGTCTGCAACTTGAGACTCCAGTAGGTTGAGTTCATGGACCAGGACGACGTGCTCGCTGTGGCGTTGGCGAGGAATCTGCTGTGGCCGGGGCGACAAGACCGGACGTTGGTGGTTGGTGCAGTGCCTGTTCTCCCTGGTGCAGGAGATGTTTCGGATTCCGTGTTGATTGGGCGAAGCGGGGAAACGGCTGAGGGGCAGTTTCAACAGGGTGCTGATGGGTTCTGTCTCGACCTGACGGAAGTCACTGCCCAGCTCGGTCAGCTGGCTGCTGACGGCGCCAGGGGCTTGCACTCGGAGCATGGCAAGGTCGAATCGCGCCGTGAGCACACTGTCGCGCA